>JAEZAL010000266.1 GCA_023427705.1 Bacillota bacterium
ACTCTAGATATAGCAACTCTTATTTTAAATGTAGAACCACTATTAGTTTTAGAGTTTATTCCTTCATAAGTAACTCTATCTAATCTTACTACCATTTCCTCTTCAGATGATAACTCCATTTGATTTCTTAAGGAGTTTAAATCTTTAATAAGCTTTTCTTTATCTTCTTCAGTTATCTTAGTATATCCTTTGCCAGAGCTACTGTCATATGAAACAAGATAATCATAAATTGAAGAATTTTCATTAAGATATAAGTATAATAAATCATTAATAAAATCTATTTCTTTGTATTCACCAGCTGTATAGTGAATTGATTGTTGATCATCATAAATGTTAGAACCTATTTTTACTTCTGTTAAGTTTTGTGATGATGTATAAGTTTTTCCTAAAGCTTGAAAAGTAGTAGGTGGTTCTGGCTCCGTGATTTCTTCAGTTTGTAAATTTTCTGTCTCTGTTGAAACTTTTTCTTCTATAGTATTAGAAGATGAGCAACTAATTAAAGTTATAGATAGGAAAAGTAATATTAGAAATAATAAACTATATTTTTTCATTATAGCCTCCGAAAAATAATTATATAAAATACTAGTAATTTAATTTTATGACAAATATAAATAAAAGTAAATTACAACAATAAGTATATAAGGTTGATAAATGCATTTGAAATAAATATAATAAAGGTAGAATAAACTTTTTAAGGAGGATATTAAATGTCAGTAAAGATGTTACACACTTGTATAAGAGTAATGGACTTAGAAAAGTCTTTAAAATTTTATCAAGATGCTTTAGGATTAATAATAACTAGAAGAAAGGACTTCCCAGAGCATAAGTTTAGTTTAGTATATTTATCAAATGAAGAGGGTGGATATGAAATAGAGCTAACTTATAACTATGATGTGGAGAAACCTTATGAAATAGGTAATGGTTTTAGTCATATAGCTGTAGAAGCTGAAGATTTAGAAGCTATGAGAGAAAAACATATAGCATTAGGATATGAATGTACACCGTTTAAAGGACTTCCAGGAACTAAACCTTCATATTACTTTGTAACTGATCCAGATGGATATAAGGTTGAGGTAATAAGAGCAAAATAATGATTAATCTAGTAACTTGAAAAAGTTACTAGATTTTTTTTATTAATATATGGATAAAATAATATGAGTTATATACAATTGATAATTGTTATTACTTAGTATATAATGGAAATGTGTTAATTATTTAAAGGATGAAGGTGTATATTTATGAGTAAAATATCAATTATTGGAGCAGGAGCAATTGGTGCAACTACTGCCTTTGCCTTATTACAAAAGGGAATTGCTAGAGAAATAGTTATTAATGATATTAATCAAGAAAAGGCTTTAGGTGAAGTTCTTGATTTAATACATGGAAGTGCATTAGCTAGTCCATGTAATGTTACATTAGGAGCTTTAGAAGATACAAAGAATTCTGATATTATAATAATTACTGCTGGTGTTGCACAAAAACCGGGAGAAACTAGATTAGACTTAGTAGATAAGAATTATAAGATTTTCAAAAGTTTTGTGCCTACTTTAGCAAAATTAAGTCCAAATGCCATACTTTTAGTTGTTTCTAATCCGGTAGATATATTAGCTTACATGACTTATAAGCTATCAGGATTCCCTAAAGAAAGGGTAATTGGATCAGGAACAGTACTAGATACTACTAGACTTAGAAGTTTATTAGGTAAATATTTTGGTGTAGATGGTAGAATTGTTCAAGGATATGTACATGGAGAACATGGAGATAGTGAATTTGTGCCATGGTCATCTTTAACAATAGGAAATATTCCAATTGAGAAATTTTCAAATCAATTAGAAATTGAATGGGATAGTGCCACAGAAAAAGTAATTGCTGATGATGTAAAGAATGCAGCTTATGAAGTTATTAATAGAAAAGGTGCAACAGCATTTTCAGTTGCAGCTGTATTAGCAAGAATAGTAGAAGCGTTCTTAAAGGATGAAAAAACAATATTATCAGTATCTACTTTATTAAATGATTACTATGGAGTAAGTGAAACTTATTTAAGTGTACCAACAATAGTTGGAAAAAATGGAGTAGAAAAAGTATTAAATATTGAGTTTTCTGAAGAGGAGAAAGAAAAGTTTATTTCTTCAGCTAATATAATGAAGGAATATATAGATAGAATAAATGAAAATTAAATAGTTTTTATATATTATTGAAGTAGACTATATACTGGATATGATGCAGTTATAGTCTACTTTTATTTTTCTAAATTTTTATAACAGTTTTAAAATAGGGAAGTTATACATATTATTAATTAGTTAATAATTTAAATAGAAAGGATAGGTATGGCTAGAAAAATTTTTAATACAATATTTAAAAATAAAATTGTTGGAAATATCATAATTATTGGATGTTCTATAACTTTAATATATTTGCTTGTTTCAATATATTTTGTTAATCATTTTTTTATTAATACAAAAGTTAATGGTGTAAATCTATCTCTTAGAAACTATAATGAAGCTAATAAAATTTTAAGTAGTGCTGTAAATGGATATAGTATAGAACTAATTGGTAGAGATGGTAGAAGTGAAATAATCAATGGAGAAGATATTAAGCTTTCTTTTATAAATAAGGATATTAGAAAGGAAATAAAAAAAGAACAAAGTCCAATTATGTGGATTAAAGGAATAATAAATAAAGAAAATTATTATTTAGATGGGATAATTGAATACGATAAAAATAAATTATTTGATATTATTGATAACTTAGAAATTTTAACGAAGGATATAGAAGAACCTAAAAATGTTGCATTTACTTACTATGATGGAATTTATGTAATTGAACCTGAAATTTATGGTAATAGAATTAATAATGATAAACTAAAGGAAGTTTTAATTGATAGTATAAATAAAGGTAAAAGTTCAATTAATCTTGATAAAGAAGAATGTTATGAAAATCCTATATTTACTACTGCCTCTGATAAAACAATGGAAGCAGAAGAATTATTAAATAAATATATATCAACTAAAATAACATATTTATTTGGAGAAAATGAAGAAATTGTAGATGATAACATTATAAGAAATTGGCTTTCTGTAAATGAGAATTTAGACGTAATTATAGATGAAAAAGCAGTAAGCGAATATATGTCAGGTCTTAGTAAGAAATATAATACTGTTGGGATAACTAGAAACTTTAAAACATCAACAGGAAAAACTGTAGATGTTAAGGGTGGATATTATGGATGGAAAATTAATTCAGTAGCTGAAAGAAAGTTACTTTTAGAAGACATTAAATTAGGAGCAACTATAGAAAAGGAACCTATATATACACAAAAAGCATTACATAGAGATAAAGATGATGTGGGTAATACTTATGTAGAAATTAATATATCAAGACAATATTTATGGTTTTATAAAGATGGGAAAGTAGTAGCTGAAGGAAGTGTAGTAACTGGAAATCCTAGTAAAGGATATTCTACAACTCTTGGAACATATATGATTAATTATAAACAAAAAGGGGCAACTTTAAAGGGGCCAGGTTATGAAGCAAAGGTGACTTATTGGATGCCTTTTAATGGAAATATAGGAATACACGATGCTAGCTGGAGATATTCTTTTGGATATAATATTTATAAAAATGATGGAACTCATGGATGTGTAAATTCTCCTTTAAGCTTGGCTAAAAAAATATACGAAAATATAGAACCGGGAACACCTGTTATATGTTATGAAGAATAAAAAATAACCAAATAGAAAATATCGGATATAATTTAGTATCCGATATTTTTATGAATAAGTAGAAATAAAAATAGAGTATTAGATTAGTTTTGGAAAAAAATGTTATAATGGTAAAGAGGGGGAATAGAAATGAAAGATGAAAGAGTATATTTAGCAATAAAATCTATAGTTTGGGGAGTTGTATGGCTTGCTTTAGCAGTATTAGTAGGTTTTTTAATAACTAAGGTAACATCTAATAAAAGTTTTGAAAATGCATTATTTATTGAAGGATTAATTATGATTTTTGTAGGAATTTCTACTTCAATATCTGGAGATCCAATGGGGGCTTCATTACAGGCATTAGGAGAAAATAATGCTCAGTATATGGCCATTGCCAATTTAGAAGTTTCAAAAATGGAAAAGAAGAAATCAAATGTAAAAAGAAATATTGCATTTGCATTAAGTACTTTTTCTCTATTAATAGGTGGAATCCTATCTGTTATTCTGACTTTTATAATATAAATTTTTAGACTTTTTTATTAAATAATAAATACTATTGTTTATACTTGATATAAAGTATAAACAATAGTATTATTGAGTTAATTAAAATTAAAAATAAAATTATAGACAGCAAAGTTATGGAGGAAATAATGTTAAATATAGGATGTCATTTATCAACTACAAAGGGTTTTGAAAATATGGGAAAGGAAGCATTAGAAATTGGAGCTAATACTTTTCAATTTTTCACTAGAAATCCAAGAGGTGGAAAGGCAAAAGATATAGATATTAAGGATATGGAAGGCTTATTAAAAATAGTTAAAGAAAACAATTTTGCAACTATTTTAGCACATGCTCCTTACACACTAAATGCATGTTCAGCAGATGAAAGAACTAGAGAATTTGCAAGAGAAATGATGGAAGATGATTTAAAGAGAATGGAGTTTATGCCAAACAATTTATATAATTTTCATCCAGGAAGCCATGTAAAGCAAGGTGTAGAAATAGGTATAAATTACATAGTAGAATTGTTAAATAATGTATTGAGAGAAGATCAAACTACAACTGTTTTATTAGAAACTATGGCTGGAAAGGGATCTGAAGTAGGAAGAACCTTTGAAGAAATAGCAGAAATTATATCAAGAGTTGAATTAAAGGATAAAATGGGAGTTTGTTTAGACACTTGCCATGTTTATGATGCAGGCTATGATATAGTAAATAATTTAGATGGAGTTTTAGAAGAATTTGATAGAATAATCGGTTTAGATAGATTAAAGGCTATACATTTAAATGATAGTAAAAATCCATTTAAAAGTCATAAGGATAGACATGAAAAGATTGGGGAAGGATTTTTAGGATTAGATGCAATAACTAATATAATAAATCATCCAAAGCTTAAGCATTTACCATTTTTCCTTGAAACTCCTAATGAATTAGATGGATATGCAAAAGAAATTGAATTATTAAGAAGTAGATATCAAGGATAATTTATTACCTTTAGTGTAGATAGATGTATATATTATTTACTTTCTTGTGTATCATATGTGATAGTTAGAAAGGTGTGTTTTAATGGAAGAGTTAATAAAATCTATTAAAGAAATAGTAAACGAAGAAATAATAAAGGTTGTAATTAGTAACAAATCAAATAAAGAAGTAGAATATAATAAAATTAATTTATTATTAAAGATAAATAATAAAGGTAAAAAGTATTATCAAATAGAAAAGTTTACGGATAAACAAGTATTTCATGAAAATATTGAATTTGATAATTTAGAAAGAGAACTAGTGAAACTAGTGAATAATAATTATAAACAATTATCTGCTTGGTCTAATGATAAGACCTTTGATTTAAAAATATCTAAAAAGGGTAAAGTATTTTTAGGTAAAAAGAAAGCTGATAATAAGAATATAGGAAATAAGAGTCATAATAAAGAAAAAAATTATATTTTAAAAGAAGGTATGATAATTGAGCCATTAATAGACTTAGGTGTATTTACTAAGGAAGGTAAAGTTATCAATTCTAAATACGATAAATATAAGCAAATAAATAGATTTATTGAGATAATAGATGATGAAATAAAGAAAAATGATTATAAAGAGCTTACTATATTAGATTTCGGTTGTGGTAAATCCTATTTAACCTTTGTATTATATTATTACTTTGTTGAAATTAAAAATATAAAAGTAAAAATGATAGGCTTAGATCTTAAAGAAGATGTAATAAAAAAATGTAATGAAATTGCTAAAAGATATAAATATGATAATTTACATTTTGAGCTTGGAGATATAAATGGCTATAAGTATGAAAATAATGTAGATATGGTAATAACATTACATGCTTGTGATACTGCAACTGATTATGCCTTATATAATGCTGTAAAATGGAATGCAAATATGATATTCTCAGTTCCATGTTGCCAACATGAATTTAATGCACAAATGAAGCCGGAATCATTATCAATTATTTCAAAATATGGTATAATTCAAGAGAGGGTTTCTGCACTTATGACAGATGCCGTTAGGGGAAACTTATTAGAAGCTGCAGGATATAAAACTCAACTTTTAGAGTTTATAGATATAGCACATTCTCCGAAGAATATATTAATTAGGGCTTCAAAGGGAAAAATTTCTTTAGAAAAGAAAGAAAAGGCTTTAAATGAAGTAGATGCTTTAATTAAGGAATTTAATTTCGACCCAACATTATTAAATCTTTTGAAAAGTGATAAATTAATTTAACCTACAATGCTGTACTTAATTTAAGTACGGCTTTTTTACTACACTAAGTTTTAGTTTGCTTTACTACTAAAACTTAGTTATGAAGATAGTGGTATTAAAGACGAAGGAGGAGAAGTATGGATAAAAACCAATTAAAAATGAAAGTAGAAAAAAAGCTAAATAGTGAATATACAGCTCAAGGAGAATACTTTAGAGAGTTAGCAGAATACTTTGTTGAAAAAGTTGACAAAAATGAAAAAGGAATTTTGCTTGTAGCTGGTGAAAGAAATACCTTTAAAAAAGCAAGTGTTAGAACTGTTTTTGAAGTTTTAGAAGAAGAAAAAATTATAATAAATAGAAAGATAGATGAGATTGATTTATCATCCTATAATTTTAATATGGGATATAATGCTTTTTTAACTGATTTATATGACACACTAAATGATACATCATCTCATGGTGTGATATTTAAAAATACAGAAAAAGCTTCTAGTGAAATTATAAATATATTATCTAAAATTTACCCGAATTCATGTATTAAATTAAAGAATAGATATAAGGTTAAAAATAAGTTTTTTGTTAATGCAGAAAAGGAAGAAAGCAATACTATTGATGAAATTGTCTGCCATAATAAATTCTTTATATTTATTTATAACTATGAAGGAAAAATGCAAATAGATGATTTTATAGAATCTTCATTAAAGAATGTAGATAAATTTTTATTTACAAGAGAACTAACTGAAAAAGAAAAAAATAATATTATAAGAAAAAAGCTTAATAATGAAATATATAAGATTAAAGATGAATATGGAGTTCAATTACTTTTAGGATATAAAGAAAATATTAGTGAAAAGGAAAAGCAAGGTGTATGTGAATACTTGCAAGATTCTTTTAGTAAGAAAGGAAGCTTTGCAATTACAGAATATATAAAATATAGGTTTAGTAATCCTACTATAAACTTAATAAAGAAAGAAAAATTAAGTCATGGTGAAAAGGTATTGGTTTATGTAGAAGGTAACGGATTAAGATGTAAGGCAAGCAATTCAGTATATAATTTAAATAAATATTCAATACCTACTTTAGAGGAAGTAAAGTATAAACTTGAATCTATAATAGGGTTAACGGAATTAAAGGAATTCTTATTAAATATAGAAAATAATAATAAAGTTCAAAAAATTAGAGAAAAGCTTGGATTAAGAACTTCTTATATTTCATTAAATATGATTTTTGCAGGTAATGCAGGTACTGGTAAAACTAATGCAGCAAGAATTACATATGAATATTTGAATGCTCTTGGATTATTATCTAAAGGAATGTTAGTAGAAGTAAGTAAGGCTGATTTTATTACAGAAAATATAAATGAAACAGCTAAAAGAACTAACGATATTATAAATTCAGCAATTGGTGGTGTGTTATTTATTGATGAAGCCTATTCATTATATGAAGGTGAAAATGATAAAGTAGGAAAAGAAATAGTAGATACGTTGATAAAGGGAATTGAAGATAATAGAAAGAATTTAATTGTTATTTTAGCAGGCTATGAAAAGGATATAGAAGACTTTTTAAGTGTAAATCAAGGACTTAAATCAAGATTCCCTAATATTATACATTTTGAAGATTATACTCCTGAAGAAATGTATAAAATAGCAATTCAAATTGCAAGATCTAAAGGATATAGAATTTCAAAAAATGTTAAAAACGATCTTATTGATTTATTTACAAGAAACCAACTAATAGGAAAAAATGATTTAGGTAATGCAAGGTTTGTTAGAAATATTATTGAAAATGCAATAATATACTCTTCAAGAAAGTATTTAAACTATAAGAAAAGTGAAATAGATCTTTTAGAAAGAGAAGACTTTAATTTTAAGACCAATGCAAAATTTGATTTAGAAGAAAAACTAAAAAATATTATAGGGTTAGCAGAAGTTAAAGATTTATTAAGAAGCCAATATAAATTATTAATAGCACAAGAAAAGAGAAAGTCTGTTGGCGTAAATACGGAAATAGAACAAAACTTAAATATGGTTTTTGTTGGTAATCCTGGAACAGGGAAAACTAGCATTGCTAGATTAGTTGCTGAAATGCTAAATAGCATGGGGTTATTAAAATTTGGACAATTAGTAGAATGTGATAGAGCAAGTTTAGTATCTAATATACCTGGAGAAACTGCAAAGAAAACCGAGGATAAGTTTAAAGAAGCTCTTGGAGGAGTCTTATTTATAGATGAAGCATATACATTAGCTAATGATAGTATAGGAAGAGAAGCAATAGAAACGTTATTAAAATTAGTTGAGGACTATTCAAGAGAAGTAATAGTTATTCTAGCAGGATATGAAGAAGAAATGGAAAGTTTCTTTGACGTTAACATTGGATTGAGATCACGCTTCCCATTATGGACTAATTTTGAAGATTATAATCCAAATGAATTATTAGAAATGGCAATTAGATTAATGGAGTCAAAAGGCTTTAAATTATCTAAAAATGGATATTCTGCACTTAAGAAGAGCTTCATAGATATTTACGAAAATTCAGATTCACAATCTGGAAATGGTAGAATGGTTAGAAATTATGTTGAAAACTTAATAAGAGTACAAAGTATAAGAATAGCTGAAGAAGATACTAGTGTATATGAAATAAACCTAATAACTGCAAGAGATATTGAAAAATTAAATACATCTCAACATGACAATGAGTTTGATTTGGAAAAAAGATTAAATAATTTAGTTGGAAATGAAGAAGCAAAAGAGTTTTTAAGAAATCAATATAAATTAATTAGAGTAAAGGAAAAGAGAAAAAAGCTTGGATTATCTACTGATATAAATAGATATATGAATATAATTTTTACAGGAGAAATTGGGACAGGTAAGAAAACTGTTTTAAATATATTCTCAGAAATACTATACGGAATGGGAATAGT
>JAEZAL010000318.1 GCA_023427705.1 Bacillota bacterium
CCTTCTATATTGGTTCCTCCTTCAGGTTTATTAAGATTGGTTATCTTGGATTGAGCTATACTTAATTCTTTTGTTACATCAATCCAATTATTTGAATTAGTGGCACTATTATAAGTTTCATTTTTTGCATTGCTAGCAAATGATACTATAGAAACTAATCTTTTTACATTAGTTACACCATCAACATCAGCAAAATTTGTTAAAAAAGTATTAGCCGCGCTTTTCATTGCTACAAAACGTTTAGTATTATCTGAATTACTTACTGCATAATCCATACTACCGGATGTATCTAACACTAACACTGTTGCTGCATCTGGTGCTATGTCAATGTTCTTTATATCTTCTTCAGTTGTTACTTGTAGAGTTATTTCAAACTCATTTTCAGTCTCTGTTCCTTTAATAGTTTTTAACGTTGTAACTTTGTCATCAGCATTTTCATTAATCTCTCCATAATAAAGTATTTGTCTACTACTATCAGTAGATATTGTAGTATCAGCTTCTACATTGGCCGTATTGCTGGAAAAAGTAATACAGCTAGTTAACATAGTAATTGATAATATTCTGCTTACAATTTTTTTCACCATAGTACCTCAACCCCCGTTGTAATTTATTAAATATTCCTTCAATTTATAAAAGAATATTTTTGTTTACATCTTTATTTATACCACTTTATATCTTTATTTTTACATTTAAGGAATAAAATTAACACATAGGGAATGAATTGTTTCAGAATATTCTGTTTATTTGAGTCAAAATAAAAGAATGTTATCTAAATGACAACATCCTTTAAAATATAAAATTATTTTAATTATCAATACCATTATTTAAAATAAAGCTACTATGAAAAACATTATTATTTGCTTCAAATGTACAATGACCATTATATTTTTTACAAATTGATTTCATAGAAGAAATACCTAATCCAGATTCATCATTATTTTTCTTTGAAATTATTTTTCCTTTTTCTTTTATAACAATACCATCAAAACTATTATCTACTATTAAAACAAACTGATAATCATCATTTTCTGAATAAAGAGTTATAAATCTATCATCTTTTACATTTTCATTTGCAGTTAATGCATTTTCCAAAACATTTCCTAATAATGTACATAAATCAACATCATGAATCTTTAAATTATTAAAAGAGCAATTAACTTCAAATCGTATTTCCTTTTCTCTTGCAATCTCCATGTAATGATGAATAATTCCATCTATAGCTGAATTTCCAGTATAAGGTATATATGTATCTTTATTATACGCACCTTCATATTCTAATAAGTACTTTTTCAAGTCATCATAATCTTCATTTTCAACAAACCAATTAATGGCAGAAATATGGTACTTCAAATCATGTCTTGCTTTCCTTACTTTCTCTACATTATCAGACAATGCCTTATAATAATTTTTCTGTAAATGAAGCTGATCTAAAATTTTTTCCATTTTCAAGCTTTGATTGTAATCATGAGTAATAGTCCTGCAAATAATTAAAGTAGATATCCCAATAAGAACCCTACCTATAAGACCTATTAAAATTATATTGTATTTATTTATAGGTGTTAAAAGCAAACTAGAAAAAAATAGTGAGATAGGTACAATCCAAACCTTCTTGAAGTAACTTGTACTATCATTATTTGAAAATGGTAAAAATATATTAACTATTAGTTCTTTAATTTGAATATATACTATTACAAAACTTACAATCAGTATTATACTGCTTACAATCATTTTAATATATATATCTTGTATAATAAAAAACTCTTGTATGTAAAATGAAAATGATATAAATGCTAATATTATTGTTTCAACTACTCCAAAAACAAATAAATGTTCATAACTCTTATCTTTAATTACAATACTATTAACTATTACCATTAGTATAGAGAAAGTTAATATATTTGTATTATAAAATATTATACTTATTCCTCTAGTATACTGAACTATTAGACATATAATAAAATTTATAATTAGTAATATAGTATATAACTCAATTAGTTTTTTCTTCTGTTTTTTATTAATATCTTCTAAAAAGGGTATATAGCGAAGTATAATACCTGGTATATGCGACATTATACAAAAAAAACATACTAGAATATTCATTTTAATTTACTGCCATCCTATCCCTCATTTTTTTCCATTTATAATCACAAAAAGCCTTTTTTACAGCATTTCTTTGATTTCTACTTATTGGTATTTCACTTCCATCAGACATCAGAAGAACATTAGTAGGAATATTAATAATCTCTCGAACTGAGACTATTGCATAACGAATAGGCTTTATAAAGTCTGGCTTAGATAACATTTCCTGCATTTTAGAAAAACTAGTAGATGATTCTATAATACCTTTCTTTGTATGTATTATACTTTTTTTCCCTAATGATTCCACAAATATAATATCATCTAAGAATATATATGTTTCCATACGTCCAATCTTTACTGTTAAAAAACGTACTGAATAATAAGCATACAAAAAGTTGTCCATTAATGAATATAACTTTTTCTTATTAATTGGTTTTCTCATATAATATAGAGCTGCCACATCATAAGAT
>JAEZAL010000004.1 GCA_023427705.1 Bacillota bacterium
CTCTTATTGCTTCTATATTTTCTTTAGGCTTTCCATCACCAAATATAGCAGAACCAGCAACTAGTACATTTGCTCCTGCTTCAATTATGGACTTGGAATTATTTCTATCAACTCCACCATCTACTTCTATAAGTAAATTTTCATTAACACCTTTGCTCATTTCTTTTACTTCTTTTATCTTATTTAAAGAATATGGAATAAATTTTTGTCCTCCAAACCCTGGATTAACTGACATTATTAATACTAAATCTAGTTTTTCAATTATATCCTTTAAAACTACAGTTGGTGTTCCAGGATTTAATGATACTCCAGCTTTAATTCCTTTAGCCTTAATATACTCAATAGCTCTATCAATATGTTTTTCTGCTTCATAATGAATAGTTATTATATCAGCACCAGCATTAACAAAATCATCTATGTATCTTGATGGATTTTCTATCATTAAATGCACATCAAAGATTTTATCTGTCTTATTTCTAATTGATTTAATTACCGGTAACCCTATAGTTATATTAGGAACAAAATTTCCATCCATAACATCTATATGAATAAAATCTGCTCCTGCTTTATCAACTTTCATTATTTCTTCACCTAATTTTGAAAAATCAGCTGATAATATTGATGGTGATATTTTTACCATTTGTACTTTTCCCCCTCTTGTAACTCTTCTAAAATTCTTATATAAAAATCGTATCTATATTCATTTATTTTTCCTTCATTTAAAGCTTTTTTAACTGCACATTCAGGCTCCTTATTATGAAGACAACCTCTAAACTTACAACTATGATTATACTCTTCAAATTCAGGAAAACTATATCTAAGGTTTTCTTTATCCATAAAACTAATATCTATATTAGAAAAACCAGGACTATCTACTAAATATCCATCTTCTATTTCAATTAGTTCACTATGTCTAGTAGTATGTTTCCCCCTACCAATTTTTTCAGAAACAACTCCTGTTTCCATATGACTTCTATTTATAAGGGTGTTTATAAGTGTTGATTTACCTGCACCTGAAGGCCCACACAGAACAGTTTCTTCCCCTGTTAGTCTTTCCTTAAGTAAATCTATACCTAATCCCTTTTTAGCATTAATAAATAAAACATCATATCCTATATCATTTATTTTATTTTTTATTTCTTCTTTTTCTTCTTCTGAAGCTAAATCCACCTTATTCAAACATACTATTGATTTAATATTATTATATTCACATGAAATTAAAAATCTATTTAAAAGGTCAAAATTTATATCTGGATTTTTTATTGCAAATACTACAAAAGCTTGTGTAACATTTGCTACAGTAGGTCTTATTAGCTCTGAACTTCTATCAAGTATATCTTCTATTACACCTTTACCATTCGATATATTAATAAGCACATTATCCCCAACCATAGGTTTCATATCCTTATGTCTAAATTTCCCTCTAGCCTTACATTCTATAATACCTTCTTTAGTTTTAACATAGTAAAACCCACCAATTCCTTTAATTATTTTTCCTTCCATAATTCCTCCAATAATTTTATCTTCATATTTATAATAAACAGATTATAATAAAAAATGCAAATAAATTTTATATTAAATAAGAGCCAGTATTTAAACTGGCTCTTATTTATTGATTATTATTTGTATTATTTCCTTGATTTTGTGAAGAATTTCCCTCATTATTATTTTCATTATTTGAAGGCTCTTGAGGTTCTGATTTCTTAGTTTTAATTTTTACAGTTTCACCGTTATTAATAGTCTGTGTAAAGCTGTCAACTAAATCTCCGGTTCCTATTAACTCATAACTTATTCCATTTTCAACTAAAATACTTGTAGCCTCATCTATAGACATATCTTTTGATATCAATGTAGATATATCAACTTGATATTTACCAACAGTTAATGTTATTTTAGTCCCTTCTTCTACTTTAGTTCCTGAAATATTTTGATCTAAAACTATTCCATCTTGAGATTTATCCTTAGTAATTTCATATTTAATATTATCATTAAGAGTAAGTTTTGCTGCTTCTAAAATAGTTTTTGCATTGTCTAAATTCTCTCCTATGACTTTTGGAACATCTACAAGTTTAATTTCTGGACCCTTACTTACAATTATTATTATATCAGTATTCTTACTTATTTTTGTTCCTGCAGATGGTGTTTGCTTAATTAAATAACCCTCTTTTACATCATCATTATATTCTTCTTTTATAGTATAGTTTGTTAAGTTATTTGATTTCAAAATTCTTTCAATACTTGTTTTTTCAAAATCCCTAAAATCAGGCATTTCAATTTGCTCTTCTCCAGCAGAAACAATAACATTAATTATAGTTCCTTCTTTAACCTTAACTCCAGCTTTAGGATCTGTTTCTAAAATAGTATTTTCCGGCTTATCACTTTTCTCAGTAGATTTCACTTCTAATTTTAGTCCCAATCCCTCCACTTGCTGTTTAACCTCATCAGTTAATTTACCAACTATATTAGGAACTACAACTTCTTTACTACTACCGCCAACTCCTGATAGAAAAAATCCAATGGAGCCTAAAGCTAAAATAGCTATTATTACTCCAATTACTACTAATACTTTCTTTAAGCTATCCTTATTTTTCTTCTTTTTAGGCTTATCTTCATCCTCATACTCATCGTCATCGTATTCGTCATCATCATAATAATCTTCTTCTAATTTTGATACATTCGATGTATGTGAAGCATTAATTGGTGCCATAATAATAGTACTATCATTATCCTTACTGCCTATACTCTCTGCTATTACTACATCAGGATTTTCTTGTATTTTTTGTAAATCCTGAATAATTTCCTTTGCATTTTGATATCTTTTTATAGGCTCCTTTTGTATAGCCTTAAGTATTAATTTATTTAAACTGTCTGGAATAGCCGAATTTATATTTTTAGGTGGTACTGGTTCTTCTTGTAAATGCTTTAATGCAACTGTAACTGGCGAATCACCTTCAAAAGGTAGCCTTCCTGTAACCATTTCATATAATACTATACCAAAAGAATAAATATCTGATCTAAAATCTATATAAGTCCCCTTTGCTTGTTCAGGTGAAAGGTAGTGAGCTGAACCAATAATACTTGTAGTATTTGTTATGGTTTGGGAATCAGTAGACTTTGCTATACCAAAGTCAGTAACCTTAACTTCTCCAGATTCTGTAACCAAAATATTTTGTGGTTTAATATCTCTATGGATTATATTATTTCTATGAGCACAATCTAAAGCTTTTGCAATTTGTAAAGCAATTTTTATAGCAGTAGTGTAATTAAGCTTTCCACTATAATTAATAAGTTCCTTCAATGTTTTTCCACTTATATATTCCATTACTATATAATCCATCTCGTCTTGAGTTCCTACATCAAGTACATTAACTATATTAGCATCCGATAAATTTGCAATGGCAGTAGCTTCTCTTTTAAATTTTAGTGATATGTCTTCATTATTAGCAAACTGCTTTTTAAGTATTTTTACTGCAACAAATCTATTTAATTTGTTACATTTAGCCTTATATACTTCAGACATTCCACCTTCCCCTATTTTTTCAAGAAGTTCATATCTACCGCCTAAAATAACTCCCTTCATGTTACACCTCTCCTCCAAATAACATTACAGTTATATTGTCTCTTCCACCATTAAACTTAGCACTTTCTACTAGTTTTTCACAAATATTCTGTAATTCATTTTCTTCAATCTTAAAAGATTTAATAATATCTATATTAATTTCATTGCTTAATCCATCACTACATAATAAGAAGTAATCATACTCATCTTTTTTTACTTCAAACAAATCTACTTCAACATCTTCTTCAATTCCAATAGATCTTGTAATTACATTTCTTCGTGGATGATTAATGGCTTGATCAACGGAGATACTACCACTATCTATAAGTTCTTGTACTAATGAATGATCTCTTGTTATTTTTACTACCTTATCATCCTTTATTCCATAACAACAACTATCTCCAATATTAGCTACTAGAGTAATATCCTTTGTAATTAAACACGCCACCAAAGTCGTTCCCATTCCTGTATATGTGTCTGAACAATGTGAGAGATTAAAAACTTTTAAATTAGCATGCTTTACTGCTCTCTCTAATAAATCTTTAGAATTATAAAGATTTATATTATCTTGTATATATTTAATGAAGGACATAGAGGCCGTCTTGCTAGCAACTTCTCCAGCATTATGGCCTCCCATTCCATCAGCTAATACACAAACTCTATAGTTCTCATCCTCATAAAACTCAGCATAATCCTCATTCAAATTTCTTACATTTCCTAAGTCACTTTTTATACCAATCACCAATACCCACTCCTCTAATTATTAGTCTTTAGGAAGTTTCTCCTTAATTGACCACAAGCAGCATTAATATCATTACCCATTTCTTTTCTAACAGTTACATCTAAACCATAATCACTAACTATTTTTTCAAATTCTTCTATAGTTTTCTTAGAAGGTCTCTTTAATGTATTTTCCTTGATTTCATTTACAGGTATTAAATTTATATGGCATTGTCTTCCTTTTAAAAGTTTTGCTAAGGCTATTGCATCTTCTTTACCATCATTTATACCTGAAACTAAAGAATATTCAAAAGATATTCTTCTACCTGTTTTATTAAAATAATAATCACAGGATTCTAAAATTTCTTTTATAGAATATTTTTTAGCAATTGGCATTATTTCTCTTCTTTTTTCATCACTAAAAGCATGTAAAGATATCGCTAAAGTTATGCTATATCCCTTATCTGCTAACTCATAAATTTTAGGAACAATTCCACATGTAGAAAGAGTTATATGTCTTTGCCCTATATTTAAACCATATTCAGCATTTACTAAATCTAAAAATTTAGTAACATTTTCAAAATTATCTAGTGGTTCACCACTTCCCATTAATACTATATTAGAAATTCTTTCCCCTAGAACTTTTTGTGCTACTATTACTTCTGCTAAAATTTCTCCAGCTGTTAAATTTCTCACTCTTCCTTCTAAAGTTGAAGCACAGAATTTACATCCCATTCTACAACCTACTTGAGTAGAAATACAAATTGTATTTCCGTAATTATATTTCATTATTACACTTTCAATTATATTTCCATCATTAAAAGCAAATAATATTTTTTTAGTTTGATCCATTGTAGAATCATACTCTCCTACAACTTTAGGAACACCTATGTAAAAGTTCTCCTTAAGCTTTTCAATTAAAGACTTAGGTAAATTTTTCATATTTTCAAATTCATATACATCATTATATATCCATGAAAAAACTTGCTTTGATCTAAAAGCACTTTCTCCATTTTCTTTCATCCAAGTTGAAATCTCTTCCAAACTATAATCTAAAATATTTTCCATTCTATCACCTATTTTACTTTCTTTATTTTTCCTATAAAGAAACCATCCATAGAATCGTTTGGTAGTATAGTTAAACTTTTATCGCTATTATATACAAAATTACTATTATTACCTAAATAGATATTTTCTATTTCTGCATCATTATGTTTAGCTAAAAACCATTTTAAGTTTTCTTCATTTTCTTCCTTGTTTAATGTACAAGTAGAATAAAGTAAAATACCACCTGGTTTTAGATATTGCCAAGCATTTTCCATTATCTTTCTTTGCACTTCAACTAAGTCTCTCAAATCTTGTCTAGACTTATTCCATTTTATTTCAGGTTTCTTTCTGATTATACCAAGACCTGAACAAGGGACATCAATTAAAACTTTATCCCCATAGCATATATATTCTGAATTAAGTTTTGTTGCATCCATAGCCTTACAAACAATATTACTTAATCCAAGTCTCTTAGCATTGTCCTCAATTAAAGATAATTTATTTTCATGCAAATCAAAAGCCACTACTTCCCCAGTATTGCCTAATAATTCTGCTATATGAGTAGTTTTTCCACCTGGTGCTGCACATAGATCTAAAACTTTTTCTCCCTCTTTTAA
>JAEZAL010000008.1 GCA_023427705.1 Bacillota bacterium
AAAGATTCATTCTCTTATAAGATGTTAGTAGAAGATACTGAATCAGCACAAAATGTTGCACAATTTATTCAATCAGAAATACAAACTACTCTTCCAGGTGTAACTATAACTCTTGAAGTGTTACCTAAGAAGAATAGAGTTGAAAGAATGCAAAATGGAGATTATGAAATTGGATTTACTCGTTGGGGTCCAGACTATGCTGACCCAATGACATATTTAGATATGTGGACTACTGATAGTCCAAATAACTATGGTTTATGGTCAAATACTGAATATGATGCAGTAATTGAATCAGCTAAAAGTGGGGATCTTGCATTAGATCCAGAAGCTAGATGGGAAGCATTGAAAAATGCTGAAAAAACTGTAATGGATGAAGCTGTTATTGCACCTGTATATCAAAAAGGTAATGCAGTAATGATTAAGAAAAATGTTTCAAACATAGAATTCCATTCAGTAGGAGTTAGCAGAATTTATAAAAATGCAGGTATAGAGTAAAAATAAAAAATCATATTACAGTGGTAATTTTGCCACTGTAATATTTTTAAAAGGAGGAATTGCAAATGAAAAAATATTTACTCAAAAGAATAGCAATTTCCATAGCAACATTATTAGCGATATTATTAATATTATTTTTAATGCTAGAATTTATGCCAGGGTCTCCATTTAACGATGAAAAGTTAACAGCAGATCAAGTTGCATTATTAAATCAAAAATATGGGCTAGATAAACCTATGATAGTAAGATTCTTTAATTATTTGAAAAGTATGATTACAGGAGACTTTGGAGTTTCATATACAATATCTAAAAATACACCAATATCAACTCTTCTTGAAAGTAGATTACCTATATCATTAAGAGTAGGAGGACAAGCTGTACTTTTAGGCACAATAATTGGATTAATTTTAGGAGTAATATCTGCAATTAAGCACAATACAATTTGGGATACAATAACTACAGTTATTTCTGTTTTAGGAGTTAGTTTACCATCATATGTATTTGCTTTAGTTTTATCATATTATTTAGGGTATAAAGTTAGTTTTTTCCCTTTGTTATATTCAGCAGAAAGTCCAATTAAATCTTCAATACTACCAACTATAGCCTTATGCATGTTTACAATAGCAACTATAGCTAGATTCACTAGAACTGAAATGTTAGAAGTATTAGGTTCAGATTATATGCAACTTGCAGAAAGTAAAGGTATAAATGGAATTAGGCTATTATCTAAGCATGCTTTAAGAAATGCCTTAATTCCTATAATAACAGTTTTAGCTCCACTAGTGGTTGGGCTTATGACTGGAAGTTTAGTAATTGAGAAGATATTTTCAATTCCTGGGATTGGAAGTCTTTTAGTTACTG
The DNA here is from genome assembly GCA_023427705.1 of Bacillota bacterium. GTDB lineage: Bacteria > Bacillota > Clostridia > Clostridiales > Clostridiaceae > Clostridium. The sequence continues at coordinate 1,357 of JAEZAL010000008.1, forward strand.
CAATTCAATCTAATGATTACAATGTAATAGTTGCTTTAGCTTTTATTTATAGTGCTATGTATATAGGCATAATGCTAGTAGTAGATGTTTTATATGGAATAATTGATCCAAGAATAAGATTAGCAAAGGAGGATAACCATGAGTAATAATTATAATTCGCAAAATGCTGAGTTCTTCGATAATGATTTTGAGTTCGCTTGGAAAGAAAATATACCTCATGAAGAAAAAATCTATGCTAATCAATCTTATTGGAAGGATGTATTAGGAAGGCTATTACAAAGTAAGGGGGCAGTAATCGGATTAATTTGTATAGTTATAATAACTTTTATGGCTATATTTGGAGTTGGAATGAATGAGAATACCTATGATTCTCAAATTATAACTCATCAAAATCTTGCACCGAGAATTCCGGTAATTGAGAATTTAGGAATACTTGATGGTAGTGAAAGCATGAATACATCAACTGGAAAAGTTGAAATTAATAAATATGCTTCTAAACCTGAACTTGAAGATGTATATTATTGGTTTGGCTCTGATGTTTTAGGTAGGGATATATTTACTAGAACCTGGATGGGAACTAGAATTTCTCTTTATATAGCAGTAGTAGCAGTTGTTATAGATATGATATTTGGATTAAGCTATGGGTTAATTTCAGGATATTTTGGAGGAAAAGTTGATAATGTAATGCAACGTTTTGCAGAAATATTAAATGGCATTCCAAATTTAGTTATTGTCACATTACTAATAGTAGTTCTAAAACCGGGACTATTAACCATTACCTTTTCTCTAATGATTACCGGATGGATTGGGATGAATCGTATTGCTAGAGCACAGGTTTTGAAACTTAAAGAGCAAGAGTTTGTATTAGCATCTAAAACATTAGGAGCTAAGAGCTTCTTTATTATCTTTAAAGAAATTCTACCTAATATTATTGGACCTATAATTACAAGTACTATGTTTTCAATACCGAATGCTATATTTACAGAAGCCTTTTTAGCATTTATAGGACTAGGTGTTCCAGCACCGATGGCTTCACTAGGTTCATTAATTAGTGATGCATTTAAATCATTTACAACTCATCCTTATATGATAATTGCACCAGTTGTAGTGCTTGCAATATTAATGTTAAGTTTCAATATAGTAGCAGATGGAATACGTGATGCTTTTGATCCTAAGATGAAAGAAATGTAGGAGGTAGTATAGATGAAAAATGAAAAAATATTAGAAATTAGAGATTTATCTATATCCTTTAAGACATCATCAGGTTCTGTTAATGCTATTCGTGGTGTAAAACTTGATTTGTATAGAGGAGAAACATTAGCCATAGTAGGGGAAAGTGGCAGTGGTAAATCAGTTACTATGAAAGCAGCTATGGGGATTTTAAGTAGTAATGGAGAGATTAATTCTGGAAGTATTAACTTTACTTATTATAGAGGGGAAGAAAAAGTAAAGGTTGATATTCTAAAATTGTCAAAAAAAGAAATGAGAACAAGAATTAATGGGAAACGTATTGCAATGATATTCCAAGATCCAATGACATCTTTAAATCCAACAATGACAATAGGTGCACAAATCATGGAGGGAATGATTTGGCATTATAAAACACCTAAACAGGAAGCATATAAAAGAGCTGTAGAGTTATTAAACCTTGTTGGAATTACTGATGCAGAAAAGAGAATGAAAAACTATCCTCATCAGTTATCAGGAGGTATGAGACAAAGAGTAGTTATAGCAATAGCACTTGCATGTAATCCAGATTTATTAATTTGTGATGAACCTACAACTGCCTTAGATGTAACAATACAAGCAAAGATACTAGAATTAATTAAGGATATACAAAAGAAATTAAATATTTCTGTTATTTATATTACTCATGATTTAGGTGTTGTTGCAAAAGTAGCTGATTATGTAGCAGTAATGTATGCAGGTAAAATTGTTGAGAAAGGTAATGTAGATGAGGTCTTTTATGACCCAAGACATCCATATACTTGGGGGTTATTATCTGCTATGCCAGATATAGAAACTAAAGATGATATGCTTTATACAATACCTGGAACACCAGTGAATTTAATGAATAAAGTTCAGGGAGATGCTTTTGCTGAAAGAAATATTTATGCTTTAAATATAGATAAGAGATTAGAGCCTCCAATGTTCAAAATTACAGATACTCATTACGCAGCTACTTGGCTATTACACGAAAAAGCTCCAAAGGTAGAAATGCCAAAAGAGCTTAAAGAGAGAATAGATAGGATGTTGAAGGAGGCGGTTATAAATGGAAAATAGACAGCCTTTATTAGAAGTTAAGAATTTAAAGCAATATTTTAAAGTAAGTAAAAAGTTTACTGTTAAAGCTGTAAATGGAGTGTCTTTTAAAATATATCCAGGAGAAACTTATGGACTAGTTGGAGAGTCTGGTAGTGGGAAATCTACAATTGGTAGATCAATAATTAGATTATATGACCCAACTTCTGGAGAAATTAATTTTGATGGGATTGATATATCAGGTAAATTATCTGATAAGGATAATAAATATTTAAGAGTAAATATGCAAATGATATTCCAAGATCCAATGGCATGTTTAAATCCTAGAAAAAAGGTATTAGACATTATAGCACAGGGATTAGATATCCATAAATTATATAAAAATAAGGAAGAAAGAAATGAAAAAGTATATAGGATACTAGAGAAGGTTGGATTGTCAAAAGAGCATGCTAATAGATATCCACATCAATTTTCAGGCGGACAAAGACAACGTATAGGAATAGCTTGAGCTCTTATAATGAATCCTAAATTAATAATTGCAGATGAGGCTATTAGTGCTTTAGATGTATCTATTCAAGCTCAAGTGGTAAATCTAATGAAAGAAATTCAAAAAGAAACTAATACAGCACTTTTATTTATTGCACATGATTTGTCAATGGTTAAATATATTTCAAATAGAATAGGTGTGTTACATTTAGGATATTTACTTGAAACTGGTACAACTGAAGAAATATTCTCTAATCCAATACATCCATATACTAAATCATTAATATCAGCTATACCACATCCAAATCCTAGTGTTGAAAAGGGGAGGATAGCTATAAGTTATGATTACTCTTCAAGTGGAATAGACTATTCTTTAGGAGAAGAGAAACATATAGATGGAACTCACTATGTTTTAGCCACTGATGAAGAGTTAAAGAATTGGACAAATAATAAAGAGAATTAATATGAAATTTATAGTTAAATTAATGTTAAGAGACTGTTGCTTAAGCTTAAAAAATGCAACGGTCTTTTTTTATTAATAGGTAAAGAAAATTATTATTATATAATACACGTTATATACACTTTTTATATTTAGGTATATAATAACAAAATAATAATAACTTTTTAGGAGGATAGTTATGGTTTTATTTGAAATAAACTATTTTTCAAATGTACTAGGAATTAATACGAAGTTAAATGTGCTTTTACCACAACAAAAGGCTAATGAAATAGATTCTAAAGAGGTTTTTAATAAGAGTGGATATCCAGTATTATATTTATTACATGGAATGGGGAATGATGAAAGTATTTGGATGCGAAGAACATCTATAGAGAGATATGCATCACAATATGGATTTGCTGTAGTTATGCCTACAACACAATTAGGATGTTATACTAATACTACATATGGAGCTAAGTATTGGACATATATATCAGAGGAAGTGCCTCAATTTTGCAAAGAATACTTTAATAACTTTTCAGATAGAAGAGAAGATACTTTTGTAGCAGGGGTGTCAATGGGAGGACATGGAGCTCTAAAATTAGCTTTAAGTCATCCTGATAAATTTAAAGCTGCTGCATCATTATCAGGACCTTTAAATATAGCTAGTGAGTCAATTACAGAAGGATTTAAAAACAAACGCAAATCTTTTTGGGAAGGTGTTTTTGGACCATTAGAAAATATTAAAGGGTCAAAGAATGATTTAAATTACCTTTTAGATTCTTTAGCAGAAAATAATAAGCTTCATGATATACCTAAAATATATTCTTGTTGTGGAACTGAGGATTTTTTATATAAAAACAACTTAGAAATGGAATCAAAGATGAAAGAATTAGAAGTTGATTGTAAGTTTCATTATTCAGAGGGAGAGCATAATTGGTCTTACTGGGATAGAGAAATACAAAATGTGTTAAAGTGGTTTAGTGACTTGAATAATAAATAAAAGGTGCTTTCGAACAATGTAAAATGAATAATGAAAAATGTTAAATTAAAGAAGTAACTCCGCTAGGAGTTTCTAAAATATATATTTTTAGTAATTCGTTTCGAATTACATCAATAATTCTACAGTTTACATTCTACATTCTTCATTTATAAAAAAGGAGCTGTTGCAACAGCTCCTTTTTTATAGCTTTTGTACGTTTATAGCCATTGGACCTTTATCATTTTCTTGAATATCAAAAGTTATATTTTCTCCTTCGTGAAGATCTTTTTCTGTTCCTTTTTCTTTAATTTGTGAGTGATGAACAAAAACGTCGTTACCTTCATTACAGGAAATAAATCCATAACCCTTATCCATACTATACCACTTTACAATTCCAGTGTATTTTGCCATTGTAAACCTCCAATAATAAGTTATCACTATTTAGTATCTATGAAAAAATAAATTTTAAACTTAAAAATCTAATATTTATTAAATTTAATAGAATATCTAATACTTATGAATATATTAGAATAAAGTTACATAAAAATATGTAATACTATTCTGAAAATATTGACAAAAAAGAATAACATGCATATAATATGAATATAAATAAAACAAGTAATCCGATAGGAATTGTGCAAAGTGATGATAATAGTGAAGTAAGTGAAGCTTTTAGAAAAATTTCTTTATATGTGAGACGTTAAAGTAGACTTAATTGAAAGTATTTTTAATCACGAAATTGAAATGATAGTAGACTTTAAGAGGGAAAGCCCATTATAGCGATAAATAGACGTATCTGTCTAATTGATTTTATGCTATTGCATAAAGAATAGAGTGAAATCGCATATATTTAACTTCGCCTCTGATTATGAGGCGATTTTTTTATATATAAGAAGCTATATAGTTGTAAATTTCATACTTTTAAAATTTTCTAAGTTCAAAATAAAATAAATAATAAATTGGAGGGTAAATATGAGACTTAAAAAACTATCAAAAATATTAGCAACAACATTAGCTGCTGCAATGCTATTTATAGCTTGTGGGAATAAAGCTGAAAACGGTAATAATGGGGAAACTTCTACACAAAGTGACTCATTTATATATGGTATACCTGGTGATCCAGGAAATTCAGTAAATGTTATAACAACAAGTGATCGTTATGGATTAATGACTGTAAAAGCTATATATTCACCATTATATATGTATAATGCAGATGGAATTAATTATTTTCTTGCTGAAAGTATGACTCCATCAGAAGATAATTTAACTTATACAGCTAAACTTAAAAAAGATGTTAAGTGGAGTGATGGCGAACCTTTTACTGCTGATGACGTTGTCTTCACTTATGAGCAAATGTTAAAAGAAGAAAATGCGGGATGGGCATATAGCCAGTTAATTTTTAATGGAAAGCCTTTAAAGATTGAAAAAGTAGATGACCATACAGTTAATTTTATACTTCCAGAAGTTAGTGCACCTGCTATGGAATTATTAGCAAATATATTTATTATGCCAAAGCATATCTATGAAGGTGAAACTAATTTTGAAAATAGTGAAAAGAATGCAACTCCAGTAGGAACAGGTCCATATAAATTGGTAGAATATAAAGCAGGACAATATGTTAAATTTGAAAAAAATGAATATTACTATCTTGGAGAAGCAAATATTAAGAATGTAATTTTTAGAATAATACCAGATGCTAATACAGCTAAACTTGCTTTACAAAAGGGTGAAATAAATGCTTTATCTGTTCAATTTAGCGATTTGAGTGATTTAACTAAGGGTGAAGATTTAACTCCATATAGTTATGGAGAAGGTAGAGTTGCTTATGTAGTTATTAATTCAAATTCAGATAAGCTACAAGATAAAAAAGTTAGACAAGCTATTTTCCATGGAATGAATAGAACAGATTTAATAAATGCTGCTTTTGGTTCAAAGGAATATGCTGATGAAGTTTATACATTCTTACCTAATGTAAATCCATTCTATACAGAGGATGTTGAACAATATAATTTTGATCAAGAAAAAGCTAAAAAATTATTAGAAGAAGCAGGGGTTACTAATTTAACTATTAAGCTTGGATATACAGCTAATGATGTTCCGTCACAAAAAGAAGCAACTATTATTCAGCAAAATCTTAAGGCTATAGGTATTAATGTAGAATTAGCAGGACAAGAAGGGACAGCTTTAAGTCAAGAAATGCAAAAGGAAGATTCAAATTATGATATGTTCATAGGCGGATATATTATGGGAATAGATCCAGATACATTTAATTCATTATTCACTTCTGAAAGTCAATATAATTTTAGTCATTATAAAGATACAGAAATTGATGATTTATTTAATGCTGGTAGAGTTGAAACTGACGAAGCAAAGAGAGTTGAAATTTATACTAAGATTCAACAAAAAATACAAGATAATGCTTACTTCTATCCAATGCTATCAAATAAGAGAATTGTAGTTATGAGTTCTAATATAACAGGAGTAGACGAAGCTAAGTTAGTTCCAGTTTATACTTTTGAAGATATGTCAAAATTGAAATTTGAATAATATTTAAATAATAACAGGGTGCTGCTTATTGCAGCACCATATAATTTTTTAGGGGGGAGTGATAAAATGGCTAAATATATTCTAAAGAGAATACTTCAAGCTATTCCTTTAATATTATTAATTTCAATAATTTGTTTTACATTAATTCAATTAGCACCATATAACGCTATTGATACAATGATTACACCTAAAATGTCTGTAGAGACAGTTGAACTTATTAAAGCTAAGTATGGTTTTGATAAACCAGTATATGTTCAATATTTATTGTGGCTTAAAGGTATTATAGGTGGAGAATTTGGATATTCAATAATTAATCATCAAAGCATATCAAGTGATTTAGTAGCAAGAATTCCAGCGACTATTGTATTAGTATTACCTTCTTATTTACTAGCTTTTATAATTTCAATATTCTTAGGATTATTATCAGGTTCTAATAAAAATAAACTAGTAGATAAAATTATAGATGGATTTTGTTCTATAGGAATAGCTGTTCCTAGTTTTTGGTTTGCAATGATTATGATATTTATTTTTGGTTATAAATTATCTTTATTACCTATATTGGGTATGAATACAATTGGAAGAGAAGGTTCATTAATTGACTTTATTTTGCATTTTATAATGCCATGCACAGTTTTAGTAATAGCTTTTTTACCTGATTTAATAAGATATGTAAGAGCTTCAACTATAGGACAAATTTCTGAGGATTATGTAATGGTTCAAGAAGCTTTTGGAGCAAGCAAATCAGAAATATTATTTAAACATGTTTGTAAGAATGTACTATTACCTATAATTACAAAATTAGGAATGGCTTTACCTATGCTTATAACTGGAGCAATGATAACAGAAACTGTATTTGGATGGCCAGGAGTAGGTCCTTATTTTGTAAATGCTGTAAGATCTTTAGATTATCCAATTATTATGGCAATTCTATTGTTATCATCTACTTTAGTAATACTAGGGAATTTATTATCGGATATACTTTATTGTTTAATAGATCCTAGAATAAAAGAAATGAGGTAGAGAAATGGAGAATAGAAGATTAAAAAAAATTAAAAGTGAATTTAAATATAATAAGAGTGCTTTATTTTCTACAGTATTTTTACTGTTTATAATACTTATTTCTATATTTGCATTTTTAATTCCAATAGATCCTGACTTAACAAATACATCTAATATTCTTCAACCACCAAGTTCTACACATATTTTTGGAACAGATGAACTTGGAAGAGATTATCTTGCAAGGACTATATACGGTGGACGAGTTTCGTTGATAGTTGGAATTCTAGCAATGTTAATTTCTACTAGTATAGGTGTAGCTGTTGGAACTATAAGTGGATACTATGGGGGAAAGATAGATAATTTTTTAATGAGAATAGTGGATGTAATCTCGTCTATACCATGGATGATATTAGTAACAGTAATAAGTGTATTTTTAAAACCAGGATTACAAGCAATTATTATAGTTATAGGCTTATTTTCTTGGATGGAAACATCAAGACTAGTACGTGCTGAAACTTTATCAATAAAGGAAAGAGAATATGTACTTTATGCAAAATCAATTGGAGAATCTTCATTAAAAATAATTTCTAGACACATAATTCCCAGTGTATTTCCTACCATAATTATTTCTGCAACATCAAGTATTGCAGGTGCTATAATGACTGAATCTTCTTTAAGTTTTTTAGGGCTTGGAATACAGCCACCAATGTCATCTTGGGGAAACTTACTTCAAAATGCTCAGAGTAATCTGCAAAGTGCATTATATATGGCATTAATACCAGGAATATTAATTATATTAACAATATATTCTTTCAATAAATTAGGTAATGTATTAAGAGGGCTTGTAGAACCTAAAACTTCAGGGGGTGAGAGTTAATGAAAAATGATAATAACCTTCTTAGAGTAGATAATCTTAAGACTAGCTTTTATATTAGGGATAAGAAAATTGAAGCTGTCAGAGGTGTAAGTTTTAATGTTAATAAAGGAGATATATTAGGAATAGTTGGAGAATCAGGAAGTGGAAAAAGCGTTCTTATGAAGTCCATAATAAATATACTTCCTGAAAATGCAAAAGTTGAAAATGGACAAGTTCATTTTAATGATAAGAATCTTTTAAATATGAGCAAAAAAGAGTTACAAAGTATAAAAGGAAAAGAAATAGCTATGATTTTCCAAGATCCTATGACTGCTTTAAATCCATTAAAAAAAGTAGGAGATCATTTAGTAGAAGTACTAGTAAGACACAAGGGAGTAAATAAAAAAGAAGCAAATGTAATGGCATTAGATATTTTAAAAGAAGTTGGAATACCTACACCAGAAAAGAGAATTAACCAATATCCACATGAATTTAGTGGTGGTATGAGACAAAGGGTTTTAATAGCAATGGCATTAGCATGTAGGCCTAAGCTTTTAATTGCAGATGAACCTACTACAGCTCTTGATGTAACAATACAAGCTCAAATATTACAATTATTAAAGAGTCTAAAAGAAAGCAATGATATGTCTGTAATACTAATAACTCATGACCTTGGTGTAGTAGCTAGCCTTTGTAATAGAGTAGTTGTTATGTATGGAGGCTTGATAATGGAAGAGGGACTAGTAGAAGAGATTTTTTATGATGCTAGACATCCTTATACAAGAGCTTTACTTAATTCAATTCCAAAGCTTAATGATGATGAAAAATCAAGACTTATACCTATAAAAGGCTCTGCACCATCTCTGTTGAATCCACCAAAAGGATGTCCATTTGCTGATAGATGTGAATTTGCTTTTAAAAGGTGCTACGAAGAGATGCCGCAATATGAAAAATTTAGTGAAACACATAGATCAATGTGCTTTTTAAAAAAATAATTTAGGGAGAGAGGTGTTATAATGTCTAATGAAATATTAATAGAAGTAAAGAATTTGAAAAAGTACTTTCAAGTTAAAAATGAATTTTTAAGTAAGGAAAAAAAGTTTGTTAAGGCTGTAGATGATGTTTCTTTTTATATAAAGAAAGGTGAAACATTTGGACTAGTTGGTGAATCAGGATGTGGAAAATCAACTCTTGGAAGAACTATAACAAGACTTTATGATGCAACAGAAGGAGATATCTTTTTTGAAGGTACTAATATAGCTAAGCTACCTAAAAAGGAAATGAAGAATTTTTATAGTAAAATTCAAACTATATTTCAAGATCCTTATTCCTCTTTAAATCCTAATATGACAGTTAGAGAGTTAATAAATGAACCATTATCATTGCATACTAATTTAAATAAAATTGAGATAAATAATAAAATAAAAGAATTACTAGAGATGGTTGGACTTTCAGAAGCTGATATGGATAAATATCCTTATGAATTTAGTGGTGGTCAAAGGCAAAGAATAGGAATTGCAAGAGCTATATCAACTGAACCGGATTTTATACTATGTGATGAACCAATATCTGCACTAGATGTATCTATTCAAGCACAAGTAGTAAATATGCTAGAAGATTTACAAAAAGAATTAGGGTTAACATATCTTTTTGTTGCCCATGATTTATCAATGGTAAAGCATATTTCAGATAGAATAGGAGTAATGTATCTTGGTAAGATAGTAGAAATATCAGAAAGTAATGAATTGTATAAGAAACCACTTCATCCTTATACAAAAGGACTTTTATCATCTATACCAATTTCAGATCCTAAGCAAGCAAAAAATACTGAGATGAAATTAATAAAGGGAGATGTACCAAGTCCAATAGATATTCCAAATGGATGTAGATTTCATACAAGGTGTCCTTATGCAATGGATGTATGTAAATCAGTTGAACCTGAAATGAAGGAAGTAGAAAAGAATCACTTTGTAAGCTGTCATTTATATTAATAATTCATAATTTTAATTATTATATGAATAATCTAAAAATATAACCATTGACAGAGGTGGAAAAAAGTTGTAAAATGGTTATAAATTTAATAATTACCTCACTTAACAGTGGGGTAGAGGCGCAGAATTTAACAGTCTTTAGTGGAGCTTGAGAGTGCAATGAAGCTATTGAGAAGGAAATTTTGCCGAAGCTTGTAATATATCTCAGTATTACTTGCTGGGTCTGTAATTAATAGTTACAGGACTGTCTTAATAAACTGCCCGGTTTATTAAGGTGTGCTATCTCTAATGGGAAGATGAGGGTTAAGTATCTATGAATTAAATTGTGCTCTAGAGGCTCAATTATTTTTAGATTATCTTATCCAGAGTATTGAAGATAGCACCAACCAAATAGGTTGGTTTTTTTATTATCAAAAAAGGAGAGGATAAATTATGAAGAAAAAATTATCATTATTAGTTTTAGCTGTAGCAACAGCAGCATTAACATTAACAGGCTGTGGTTCTGGCACAGCAAGTAACTCTGAGGAAAATGTGTTTAGAGTTGGAATGGAAGCAGGATATGCACCTTTTAATTGGACTCAATTAGATGAATCTAATGGAGGAGTTAAAATAGATGGAAGTCCAGAATATGCTGGAGGGTATGATGTAGAAATCGCTAAAAAAATAGCTGATGGATTAGGGAAAGAATTGGTAATTGTTAAAACTGAATGGGACGGTCTTGTTCCATCACTAACATCAGGAAAAATAGATGCAATTATAGCTGGTATGTCACCAACAGCAGAACGTAAAGAAACAATAGATTTTACAGATATATATTATAAATCTGATTTAGTAATGCTTGTTAGAAAAGGCAGTATTTATGAAAATGCAGAAACGTTAAAGGATTTTGGAGGCGCTAAGATAACAGCTCAATTAAATACATTCCATTATACAGTAATAGATCAAATTCCAAATGTTAATAAACAAGAAGCAATGGATAATTTCCCAGCAATGAGAGTTGCACTTGAATCAGGTGTAATAGATGGATATGTAACAGAAAAACCAGAAGCAATAAGTGCTCAAAGTGCTAATGAAAACTTTATAATGGTAGAATTTAAAGAAGGATTTGTTACTTCAGAAGAAGATACAGCTATAGCTGTTGGACTTAAGAAGGATAGTGAATTAAAAGATAAAATAAACGAAGTCTTAAAAGGAATTTCAGATGTAGAAAGAGTAGAAATTATGGACAAGGCTATACAAAATCAACCAGCAGCACAATAGTAATTTAAGGGCATAATTGATTTATATAAATAATCAATTGGCCCTATTTAAACTTTATTAGGAGAGAAGATTATGAGTTTAGAATGGATAATTCAAATAGTTGAAAATAACTGGCCAATGTTTTTACGTGGGGCAGGAATGACATTATTAATTTCAATAGTAGGTACTTTAATAGGAACATTAATTGGACTTATAGTGGGAGTTGTAAGAACAATACCAATACCAGAAAGAGGATCTAAAAAAGTATTCTTAAAAGTAGTAAATGCAATTTTATCTGTTTATATAGAATTTTTCAGAGGAACACCTATGATTGTACAAGCTATGGTTATTTACTATGGATCAGCAGCAGCTTTTGGACTAAATATAAATAAAATAGCAGCAGCTTTAATAATAGTTTCAATTAATACTGGAGCTTATATGTCAGAAATAGTTAGAGGTGGTATAGTTTCTATTGATAAAGGACAATTTGAAGCAGCTCAAGCTATTGGTATGAATCATTATCAAACTATGATTAACGTAGTTTTACCACAAGTTATTAGAAATATTTTACCTGCAACAGGTAATGAGTTTGTAATTAATATTAAAGATACTTCAGTATTAAATGTTATTTCAGTATCTGAATTATATTTCCAAACAAAATCTATAGCTGGAAATAACTTTAGATATTTTGAATCATTCTTCGTAGCATGTATCTTATATTTCATTATGACATTTACAGTTACTAGAATACTAAGATATTTAGAGAAGAAAATTGATGGACCTGAAAATTATATAATTGCTGGAAATCAAATGCAAGTTGCTAGGCCAGAAGATATGGCTAAAAAAACTGTATAGTGGCTTAAGGAGGAGTTAAATATGGAAAAAATAATAGAAGTTAAACATTTAAGTAAATCCTTTGGAGACCATGAAGTATTAAAGGATATTGATTTTTCAGTTAATAAAGGCGAAGTTGTTTGTATAATAGGTTCTTCAGGATCAGGAAAATCTACTTTATTAAGATGTATAAATTTATTAGAAAAACCATCAGGTGGAGAAATAATATATAAAGATGAAAATATTTTAGATGATAAACATGATATATATAAATATAGGACTAAATTAGGAATGGTATTCCAACAGTTTAATTTATTCAACAATCATAATGTTTTAAGCAACTGTGTTGTTGGACAAATTAAAGTATTAGGAAGAACTAAAGAAGAAGCTGAACAAGTGGCTATGAAATATTTAGATGTGGTAGGAATGGGTAATTATATAAATGCAAAGCCAAAACAATTATCAGGTGGACAAAAGCAAAGAGTAGCTATAGCAAGAGCGTTATCTATGGAACCAGATGTTATTTTATTTGATGAACCAACATCAGCTCTTGATCCTGAAATGGTTGGAGAAGTACTAAAAGTAATGAAAGAGTTAGCAGAAAGTGGGCTTACAATGTTAGTTGTAACTCATGAAATGGGATTTGCTAATGAAGTGGCAGATAGAGTTGTATTTATGGATAACGGAGTTATTGAAGAAGAAGGAAGCCCAGAAGAAATATTTAATAATCCTAAGAAAGAACGTACTAAGGAATTCTTAAAACGTACATTAAAAACCATGTAAAATAATGAAAAGAAGCTATAATATAGCTTCTTTTTTTTTTGTTTAATAATATAAAACTTACATTAATAGAATAAAATTTAAATAGAATATTTTCCATATAGTTATTTAAATAACAAATATAGACAATATTCTAAAATGGTATTACAATTAACTGTAGTATTTATGAAATGAAATTACAAATAGGGAATTAAGTATATTAAAGGGGATGATGTTATGAATACTATTGTTTGTATAAAACAAGTTCCAAGTACAACAAAAGTAGAGGTAGATGAAAAAACAGGGGTACTAAAAAGAGATGGTATAGACAGTAAAATGAATCCATATGATTTATATGCTTTAGAAACTGCATTTAAAATTAAGGAGTTAGTTGGGGGAGTTATTGATGTAATAAGCATGGGGCCACCACAAGCAGTAGAAGTAATAAAAGAAGCATATTCTATGGGAGCAGATAATGGTATATTAATTTCTGATAGAAAATTTGCAGGCGCAGATGTTTTAGCAACATCATATACAATATCGCAAGGTATTACAAAGGCTGGGGAATATGATTTAATTATTTGTGGTAAACAAACTACAGATGGAGATACTGCTCAAGTAGGACCTGAAATAGCAGAATATTTAGGTATTCCTCATGTTACAAATGTAAGTAAAATAGTTGAGGTAAGACAAGATTGTATAATTGTTGAAATGGATATGCAGGAAGTAAATGAAGTATTAGAAGTTAAATTACCTTGTTTAATAACTGTTGAAAAGAATATATACGAACCTAGATTACCTTCATATATAAGGAAGAAGGAAACAAAAAATAGAGAAATAAAGATATTGTCTTTAAATGATTTGAAGGACAAGGACGAAAATAAATATGGATTAAATGGTTCACCAACACAAGTTGAAAGAATATTTCCACCACAAGTTAATATAGAGCATGAAAGTTTTACTGGAAGTTCAGAAAAGGTTTCAAAAGATATTTTTAATAAATTGAAAGAATTAAAGTTTATATAGGAGGAAATATATATGGCAAAGTTAGTGATTAACCAAGAAAAAATAATCAATATAAATGAACTTATTAATATTTGTCCTTTTAGAGCATTAGAAAATAATAATGGCATATTAGATGTGAATTCAAATTGTAAAATGTGCAAACTATGTGTAAATAAAGGTCCTAAGGGAGCTATTGAGTATATAGAAGAAGAAAAAGTTTTAATAGATAAAAGTAAGTGGATGGGTGTTGCTATTTATGTTGATCATATTGATGGTAATATACACCCTGTTACTTTTGAGCTTATAGGAAAAGCTAGAGAACTAGCAGATAAAGTTAATCAAGAAGTTTCTTGTGTTTTTATAGGAAGTAATATAAATAATAAAGCTAAAGAATTACTGCATTATGGTGTTGATAAAGTATATGTATATGAAGATAAAAGCCTAAATAATTTTAATATAGAACCATACACAGCAATTTTTGAAGATTTTATTAATAATACTAAGCCTTCTGTAATTTTAGTTGGGGCTACTACTATTGGGAGGTCTTTAGCACCAAGAGTCGCTGCAAGGTTTAGAACTGGATTAACAGCAGATTGTACTGTATTAGATATAAAAGAAAATACTGATTTAGTACAAATAAGACCGGCTTTTGGTGGAAATATAATGGCGCAAATTGTTACTCCTAATTCAAGACCACAATTAGCTACTGTTAGATATAAGGTTATGTCAGCACCACAGAGAAATTCATTTACTAATGGGAAGGTTATTTTATGTAGTATAGATAAAGAAAAATTACATTCAAATATAAAAATTAAAGAGATAGTGAAAAAGAAAAAAGAACATAGCATTTCTGATGCAGAAGTTTTAGTGGTTGCAGGAAGAGGTGTTAAAAGTGAAAAAGATATGGAAATGATAAGAGAGTTAGCAAGTTTATTGGGTGGAGAAGTTGCTGTAACTAGGCCATTAGTAGAATCAGGATTAGAAGTAGCAAATAGGCAGGTTGGCTTAAGTGGTAGAACTGTAAGAGCTAAACTAGTAATAGCATGTGGAGTATCGGGAGCAGTTCAATTTACTGCTGGGATGAATAATTCAGATTATATATTTGCAATAAATAAGGATGAGAATGCCGCTATATTTAAGGTTGCACATTATGGAATAGTAGGGGATATATATGAAGTAATTCCTAAGCTAATAGAAATGATTAAAGAAGATGGAGGAAAGGCATATGCAATATAATAAGGTTTTTGAAAAAGATATTGTGCATATAAAATCTATTATTAATGATGAAAATAGAGTTTTTCATGGTGAAAATATAAATGAAGATTATAGTCATGATGAGTTAGCTTTTATCAAATCAAAACCAGAGTTGGTTATTAAAGTAAAAAGTACTGAAGAAGTATCCGAAATTATGAAATATGCCTACGAAAAAAATATACCAGTTACAGCAAGAGGTTCTGGTACAGGGTTAGTAGGGGCCTGTGTTCCTCTAAAAGGTGGGATAACAATAGATTTAAGTGATATGAATAGAATAATAGAGTTAGACGAAGAAAATTTAACTTTAACTGTTGAACCAGGAGTATTACTTATGGAGATAAGTAAATTTGTTCAAGATAATGATCTTTTCTATCCTCCAGATCCAGGAGAAAAAACTGCTACAATAGGAGGAAATATTAGTACTAATGCAGGTGGGATGAGAGCTGTGAAGTATGGCGTAACAAGGGATTATGTTAGAGGACTAGAAGTAGTTAAATCTAATGGAGATATATTAAACCTTGGAGGAAAGGTAGTTAAAAATAGTTCAGGATATAGTTTGAAAGACTTAATAATAGGTTCAGAAGGTACTTTAGGAATAATTACTAAAGCTATATTAAAGCTATTACCATTACCTAAAAAGGCTATTAGCTTATTAGTACCTTTTAGAGATTTAGAAAAAGCTATAGAAACTGTACCTAAAATAATTAAATCTAAGTCAGTTCCTACAGCTATTGAATTTATGGAAGGGCAGGTTATTAAGGCAGCAGAAGAATATCTGGGAAAGAAGTTCCCAGACCATAGTTCAAATGCTTACTTATTACTAACCTTTGATGGAAATTCAAAAGAAGAAATAGAAGTTGCATATGAAAATGTAGCAGAAATATGTTTGAAGGAAGGAGCTACAGATGTATTTATTTCTGATACAGAAGAAAGACAAGAATCTATATGGTCTGCTAGAGGAGCATTCTTAGAAGCTATAAAAAATTCTACTACAGAAATGGATGAGGTAGATGTAGTAGTACCTAGAAATAAAGTAGCTACCTTTGTAAAGTTTACTCATAAGCTACAAGAAGAGTATAAAATTAGAATTCAGAGTTTTGGACATGCTGGAGACGGAAATCTTCATATTTATATATTAAGGGATAATTTAGAGGAAAAATTATGGAATAATATATTACATGAAGTTATGAAGGAAATGTATGATAAGGCTAAAGAATTATCAGGTCAAGTATCTGGAGAGCATGGAATAGGATATGCAAAGAGGGAGTACCTAAAAGAATCATTAAAATATGAAAATATAGAAATAATGAAGGGAATAAAAGAGGTATTCGATCCTAAAAATATATTAAATCCTGGCAAGGTTTGCTATTAAATTAAATAATAATATTAAATTAAGATAAGTATAAATAGTGTGAATTGATATTAAAGCAATATTAGATTTCACACTTTTTTGTTTTTATATAAGGAAATTATATTTCAAATTATTCATAATAAAAGAAAAAATAGGGAACAATAGATATTATTTAATTAATGGAGTGATGATATGAAATCAATTTGGTCTGAAAGCTATAAGAATAACAATGACAAGAATAAATTAGATATACAAGAAGCTGATGTAGTTATTATAGGGGGAGGAATAGCAGGAGTATTAACAGCTTATATGCTAAAAGAAAATAAAATAAATGCAGTAATATTAGAAAGAGAAAAAGTATTGACTGGAAATACAATGAACACTACTGCAAAGATTACAATTCAGCATAATATCATATATGATAAATTAATTAAAGAGTTTGGTAAAGAAAATGCGAAGAGATATGCATTAGCAAATCAATTGGCATTAGAAAACTATGAAGAAATAATAAGTAAGAATAACATTGATTGTGATTTTGAGGTTGCTGATGCTTATGTTTACACATTAGATTCACCAGGAAAAATAGAAAAAGAATATAAGGCAGCAATAAGTTTAGATATAGATGCTGAATTAGTAGATAGTACAGAGTTGCCATTTAAAATTGCTAAAGCACTTAAATTTAAGAATCAAGCTAATTTCAATCCTATAAAATTTTTAAATCATATTATAAAAGATTTAACTATATATGAAGATACAACTGCTTTAGAAATAAATGATAATGCTGTAGTTACTAATAGAGGAGAAATTAAAGCTAAAAGTATAGTAATAGCTACACATTTTCCAATTATCAATGTACCTGGTTATTATTTTTTAAGAATGCATCAAGAAAGAGAATATGTTATTGCCTTAAAAAATGCTCAACTTTTAAATGGTATGTATATAGATGAGAAGGATGATGGTTATTCATTTAGAAGATATAAAGATTATTTAATCTTAGGAGGAGCATCTGGAAGAACAGGAAGTAATGAAGAAGGTGGATCCTATGATAAATTAAGAGATTTAGCAAAGAAGCTTTATCCTAATTCAACTGAAGAGTATCACTGGTCTGCTCAAGATTGTATTACTTCTGATGGAATTCCTTTTATTGGTATTTACTCAAAGGAACTACCTAATGTCTATGTAGCCACAGGGTTTAATAAATGGGGAATGACATCATCAATGGTATCTGCAATAATAATTAGTGGATTAATAAATGGAAAAACATATGACTTTAACGAAATATTTTCTCCAAGTAGATTTGATTTAACTGCATCTATAAAAAATTTAGTTAAGGATGGCTTTGAAACTACTTATAACTTTATAGCAGAAAAAATAAGAATTCCACTAGAAATTATAGAGAATATTAAAAATGGTGAAGCTGGAATGGTAATTTATGAAGGGAAAAAAGTTGGGGTTTATAAAAATGAATCTGGAGAAATTTACACAGTTTCTACAAAGTGTCCTCACTTAGGTTGTGAACTTAAATGGAATGCTGATGATTTGTCATGGGATTGTCCTTGTCATGGGTCAAGGTTTAATTATAAAGGTGAGTTTTTAGATTCTCCAACTATTAAGAATTTAAAATATGAAGAATAATATCTATGATAATAAAAAAGGTTATTTTGCGGGATGGTATTTTAAACATCAAAGTAAAAATTACAGCATATCATTTATTCCTGGAATAAATATAAATAAAAATGGAGATAGATATGCATTTATTCAAGTTATTACTGAAAATTCATCATATAATATAAATTATGATTTTTATGATTTTTCAATAAGTAAAGATAAGAATACTATTAAAATAAAAGACAATATATTTTCCCTAAGTGGCATTATAGTAAATATAAAGGATGAAAATATAAATATAAAAGGTAAACTTACATATAAAGATATTACTAAGATAAAAGGAAATATAATGGGGCCATTTTCATATTTTCCATTTATGGAGTGTATTCATGGAGTATTAAGTTTAAATCATAGTGTAGAAGGGAATTTAAAAGTTAACAATGAACAAATTAAATTTATAAATGCTAAGGGATATATAGAAAATGATTCAGGAAAATCTTTTCCTAAAAATTATTTATGGGTACAGAGTAATTATTTTATAAAGAAGAATACAAGTATTATGGTTTCAATAGCTGATATACCTTTTTTAGGATTTGAATTTAAGGGATGCATAGCTATAGTTTATTATGAAGGTAAAGAATATAGATTAGCCACATATAATGGAGTTAAAATAATTTCTTATAATGAAAAGGGGCTAATAATAAAAAGAGGACCTTATAAGCTAGAAGTAGAAATAAAAAATTTATCTCCACAAAAACTATTAGCACCAAATAGCGGAGATATGATAAGAAAAATAAAAGAAAATATATCTTGTAATGCAAATTTTAAATTCTATAAAAATGATAAATTGATATTTGATTTAGATAGTAATAAAACAAGTTTTGAATATGTAAATAATTAAGGAGCTGTCGTAACAGCTCCTTAATTATTTATAATATAAAATCAATTAATTACATTGATTTATGGAATGTTCTATTTATAACATCTAACTGTTGTTCTCTTGTCAACTTAATGAAGTTTACAGCATATCCTGAAACTCTTATAGTTAATTGAGGATATAATTCTGGATGTTCCATAGCATCTAATAAAGTAGCTCTATCAAATACATTTACATTTAAGTGCTGAGCACCTTGAGAGAAGTATCCATCCATCATTGTTCCTAAGTTATGGATTCTATCTTCAGGTGATTTTCCTAATGCATCAGGAATTATTGAGAAAGTATTTGATATACCATCTTGTGAATGCTCATATGGTAATTTAGCAACTGAGTTTAATGATGCTAATGAACCACTGTTATCTCTTCCGTGCATTGGATTAGCTCCTGGAGCAAATGGTTCTCCAGCTTTTCTTCCATCTGGAGTAGTACCAGTCTTCTTACCATAAACAACATTTGAAGTTATTGTTAATACTGATTGAGTGTGGTATGCATTTCTGTATGTCTTGTTCTTTCTGATTTTATTCATCATATTTTCAACTAACCATACAGCAATATCATCAGCTCTATCGTCATCATTTCCATATTTAGGGTAATCGCCTTCAACTTCAAAGTCGATAGCTACGCCTTCTTCATTTCTTATTGGCTTAACCTTAGCATATTTAATTGCTGATAAAGAGTCAGCACAAACAGATAATCCTGCTATACCGCAAGCCATTGTTCTGAATACATCTCTATCATGTAAAGCCATTTGTAATTTTTCATATGAATACTTATCATGCATGTAATGAATAACATTTAAAGTGTTAACATAAAGATTAGCTAACCAATCTGTCATAGTTTCAAATCTTTCCATTACTTCATCATAGTTTAGATATTCACTAGTTAGTGGTGCAAGCTTAGGTCCAACTTGCATTCCATTTTTTTCATCTTTACCACCATTAATAGCGTAAAGTAAAGTCTTAGCTAAGTTAACTCTAGCACCAAAGAATTGCATTTGCTTACCCACTCTCATTGCAGATACACAACAAGCAATTGCATAATCATCTCCCCAGTATGGAGCCATTAAATCATCATTTTCATATTGAACTGAGCTTGTATCAATAGAAACCTTTGAACAGAAATCTTTAAA
>JAEZAL010000010.1 GCA_023427705.1 Bacillota bacterium
CGATATGGTCATGGAGTGGGTATGAGTCAATGGGGAGCTAATGTTATGGCGAAGAATGGAGCAACTTATAAAGAGATATTAACACATTATTATACAGGTGTTGATATTACCAATTTAACCTTTGAAAATTAATATAAAAATATAAAAAGCTGTTTAAGTGAATTAATTTACTTAAACAGCTTTTTTTAGTTAAAACTAACTTATTAATATATTTTGAAATAAGGGGCATTATGATTAAAAAATAATTAATTTAAAAATGTTGATAATTGTAGAAATTTGATGTAAACAAATATTCTTCAATTTGTATTAATTTACTACAAAGGGCAAGAATACAAGAAGGAGGTGTTGATATGAATAATAACAAAAAAGATAAGGTAAAAGACTTTTTCAGAAAGGAGGGCTTTTATTTAGTATTATTCCTTTGTTTATGTTTAATTGCAACTGTTACTGTAGTGACTACCAGAAGAAATAAGACATTACAAGAAAGTGATAATGCAACAAATGAATTTACTTTAAATATTGATGATAAAGAAACTTCTGAAGTTAAAAAGCAAAATGCCGAAAGAGTTGAAGGTGATGAAGGTAATGAACTAGCTCAAGGAGAAGAAGAAATCGCTTCTTCTGAAGAGGAAGTTAATGTTTCAGCAGGAACAAATACTGAAATTATATTTTCAAATCCTATAGAAGGGGTAATTTCAAGAGGATATACATATCCAAAACCTCAAGCTATGTCTGATGGAACTAGTAGAAATATTAGAGGGATTGACATAAGAGCTTCTGTAGGAACAGAAGTTATGGCAGCTGCTGTGGGAGAAGTAAAAGAAGTATCAAATAGCGTAGCAGAGGGAAATTATGTAGTTATTGCTCATTCAAATGGTTTATATACAAAATACACTAATTTATCAGATGATATTAGAGTGAATGTTGGGGATAGGGTAACAGAAGAGACTGTTATAGGAACTGTTGGAAGTAGTTCTAAAATATTTACTAATACTGAATTTGGTGAACATTTAAATATACAAGTTAAAGATTCAGATGGTAAGGATTTAGATCCAACAACTTATTTCACATTTAATGAAGAATAATTTAAAGTTCATCAGCCATTATTATATGGCTGATGAACTAAAGTATAATATTAAATTTTATTATAAAAGGAGGTAAGATTTTTGAAAGATTATATAGAAGAGAGAGTTTTAGAAGTTGCAAAATATATAATAGAATCAAAGGAAACAATTAGAAAAACTGCAAAAGTATTTGGTGTAAGTAAAAGTACAATCCATAAAGATATGACAGAAAGATTACCTAAGATAAATCCAGCAATAGCTAAAGAAACCCATTCAATATTAGAATTGAATAAAGCAGAAAGACATATTAGAGGTGGAAATGCTACTAAAATTAAGTATAAAACTTCTGGTCAATAAAATAGTTTAAATAATAGTATATAAAAGGTATAAATATATTGAAGGTTTATCATATTCCATATATAATTAAAGCTAGGGCAAATATTGTAAATTTTATATGTAGATTATTGTTCTATTAATTATATAGTTTGAGATTAGGAGTGAACAGGAATGTGGTTTTGGAAAAATAAGGGAAATCTGGGGATTGACTTAGGAACTGCTACAGTTTTAGTTTATGCTGAAGGTAAGGGTGTAATACTTAAGGAACCATCAGTAGTAGCTATAAATAAAAATACCAATAAAGTACTTGCTGTTGGTGAAGAAGCAAGAAGAATGATAGGAAGAACTCCTGGAAATATAGTAGCAGTAAGACCATTAAGAGATGGAGTTATATCAGATTATGACATAACAGAAAAAATGTTAAAAGAATTTATAAGAAAAGCTTATGGAAAAAGTAAGATTACAGCTCCTAAAGTAATAGTATGTGTTCCATCTCAAGCAACTGAAGTGGAAAAGAGAGCAGTAATAGATGCGGCAAGAAATTCTGGAGCAAAAAAAGTTAATTTAATTGAGGAACCATTAGCTGCAGCTATTGGAGCAGGCTTGGATATAACTAAGCCTAATGGATCTATGGTTGTAGATATCGGTGGAGGTACTACAGATATTGCAGTAATATCTTTAGGTGGAATTGTTGTAAGAGCATCTATAAAAGTAGCAGGAGATTCATTTGACGATGCTATAATTAAATATGTTAGAAATAAGTACAAGATAATGATAGGTGAAAAAACAGCCGAAGAATTAAAAGTTTCTGTAGGTTCAGCGTTTAAAGATTCAAGAAAATTAACTACAACTATGAAGGGTAGAAATTTAATTACAGGATTACCAGATGAGATTTCTATTACTTCTAATGAAATTAGTGAAGCATTAAAAGAATCGGTATCATTAATTGTAGATAGTGTTAAATCAGTATTGGAAAAAACACCACCTGAACTTGCGTCTGATATAATTGAAAAAGGAATTTTAATGACTGGTGGCGGTTCTTTATTATTTGGATTAGACAAATTAATAGAACTTGAAACAGGAGTAAATGTTGAAATTGCTAATAATTCTGTTGAAGCAGTAGCAGAAGGAACAGGTAAGGTTTTAGGATATTTAGATAAATTAGATATTAATATGGGTGAAGAAGAAATTAATTTAATTGAATAAATATAATTTCTACATAATAGTTAAGGAGCATAGTTGCTCCTTTTTATTTTCTTTAAATAAAACAAATAATAAATTTAAGTTTTAGAAGAGTATGCAAGGGAAAGAGCTTTGGATATTACTTTAGCCATTTCCATTATAAAGTAGAGCCTGATGCTTCGACTAGTAAAAAAAACAGAACTATCACTAGAATCTACAATGCCTATTATTGAAAGATTACCTACTTCAGGGAGATATTTTCCAACACCTTTTCCAGGATGAATTGGATAATCACGAATATGAATTTCTCCTATAGAATTATTTTCTCCTAAGCAAGCATCTATCCCTATGGTGAAAGAATTTGGGTGGATTTTATTAATATATTGTAATCTCTCTTCAATATTTAAAGCATGAATAGGTGATTGCAATGTTCCAAATACTGGAAAGGGAAAGTTGTTTTCTATTAAAAGGCTACCTACAAGAGGGCCAAGACAATCTCCAATGCATTTATCAGTACCTACACAAATTATAACTGTATCATCCTTAATGTGTTTTTTTAATTTATTAGCAATTTCCATGTAGGAATTATGATCATCATAGTGTATTTTATGCTTCACTAGAATTCACCTCCTGATTATACCAATATATGCTGAAAATAATTTAAATATAATAAAATGTATAAAAAAATATAAATAGGAAATGAATTTAAGAAGGAGGTGAAATTAATGAGAAAATTAATAGTTTATTTATTTACAATAGTATTAGGTGCAAGCATTCCAATATATTTTTTACTTATTTGGCAACCTTTAAGGAGTGAAGAAGCTATGAGTAATAATACTATTGAAAATATAAGTGAAGAAAATAATATAAAGACAAATGAAGAAGTAATAAGTAATTCAGAAAATGTAAATAGTATTTTATTAAAACAAAAAGACACTGTAAATAGCTTGTATAATTATCTTGATAACGATAGAAGAGAAAAACTAAATACTATTATGAAGAAATTATCCATTGTTGATTTAATAAAAATTAATGACTTCTTTGCTGATAAAGATGATAATGAAAAAATTAAAAAAGGGGTTGAATTGACAAAAAAGAGGATGTCTTCAGCTGACTATGATATATTTAAAAACATCTTAGAAACCTATATAGATTCAAGTATTTTGAATTAATTTTAAATTTAATAAATAAAACATAGAAAAATATAATTTAAAAAAGATATTAGAATTAAATGAGAGAAAATAAGAGAAAAGTAGAATAAAACGGTTATAATTTCGTTAAATGAACAGATATTACACTTGAAATTAAGAAATAATAAATATATACTAGTCATTGTCAGTCGAGCGAGTAAAATCAAATGGACTGAAAAATAAGAATAAATTTTATGGGGGAGTTCCCGAGTGGCCAAAGGGGGCAGACTGTAAATCTGTTACGTTTCGTTTCGATGGTTCGAATCCGTCCTCCCCCACCATTAAATTTATTTTAATATGCTGGCATGGCTCAACGGTAGAGCAGCTGACTTGTAATCAGCAGGTTGTAGGTTCGATTCCTATTGCCAGCTCCAAAAAAATGGGGGAGTTCCCGAGTGGCCAAAGGGGGCAGACTGTAAATCTGTTACGTTTCGTTTCGATGGTTCGAATCCGTCCTCCCCCACCATT
>JAEZAL010000058.1 GCA_023427705.1 Bacillota bacterium
ATAAGGTACTATGCATTATCATCTTACAGCTACAAACGTTCAGTAAGAACAATGCAACTAAATGTTGCGGATATAAAAACGTTTTTTCACTTTTTAGAAAAATATTGCAATTCAATTCCAATGGAAGATGTTGATATAACGCAACTTAATAAGTATAAGGAATACTTAAGAACAAGCAACTTTTCGGAAGATACAAAACATGGTAAATGGAGTGCTGTAAGCAATTTCTATATTAAATTGAAAGGGGCTAAAGGGCACTTTAACATAAATATAGTCGATAAAAACCCTTTTATCAAGAAAAAGCATGATGACTCTAAGTATATAGAAGACTACGTTGCTAAGCAACTAGATGATTTGTTTAAAGATGAATCGCTTCCTTTATCTATAAGAGCAGCTTATTGGATAATGAGATTCATACCTTCTAGAATAGAAGAAATATATAAGATTCCTATTCATTGTGTTAAGAAAATTAAAGATGGTTGGACTTTGACGCTATACATGTTCAAGCAGAATGGCGGATATTATGAGCCTGAGTTAAGGGTGCAACGATTTAAAAATGAAAGCGTAGAATGTAATTTTCTTCTCAATATATTAGAACAACAAAAAAAAGTAGCCGAAAGTCTACAAGACAGTCTACCAGAAGAATTGAAGGGATATTTCTTCACTCATTATGAATATATATCTAAAAATTATGGCAATGGTAAATTTAGATATTTTAATAAGAAAAACATACTAGTTGCAAGCGAATATAGTATCAAAGCGTTTCTAAATAAAGTTTGTCGAAGATACAATATAAGAGATAAACAAGGTAATATTGCTCACTTTTCTTCCCATATGATTAGACACAATGGGATTACAGATAGACTGGCTCCTGATGGTGGATTTGATACTGGTGAGGTGGCGGGTATAACTCACCATAAAAATGATTCAATGATTTTTAAGAACTATAATCATCCTACTGAGGAACAAATATTGCAAAGTCAAGAAAATGTGCTTAAAGCTACAAGAAATGAAGAAAATAAGCCAATTTATTTTAAAGGAAAAATAATGAATATATCTCCAATGATGGAAAAAAAGTTATTAAGAGATTTTAGAAAACATAAGATGAAATTAGGAATATGTAGCGATACTGAAGGTTGTAAACATCAATATAGATGCCTTGAAGATTGTGAGTTTTATATTCCAGATTGCGATGATTTACCGTACTTTGAAAAGGAAATTGAGGATTGGAGCAAAAAGGTTGAATATTATAAAGCTCAAAATCAACCTATTAGCTTGGAAAATGCTGAGTATAATTTAAAGATTCATATTAAAGTAAGAGATAGAATATTGGAAATAATAAAGGAGAAATCATAATGTCTAGAAGTATGCCAGAAAAATTGAAAGAAAAACAAGAAAAACAAAAAATAGATACTGTTAACAAAATAGAAGAAGCTATAGAAATGTTTAAGGACCTTGGATATGGCACTATAACTATAGCAAATTTAATGTCGGAAACTGGTTTTGCAAGAGCAACATTTAGTAAGCCTCATGTTGAAGCCGTTCTTCAAAAGTATAATATAGGTAAATTTAGAGAAGTTAAAACGCTAGTTAAGGAAAATCAACTTAAATATACCAAAGAATATGTTGCCTCATTAGAGAAACAATTAGCCAATGCTAATATAAAGATAAATAATCTTGAATCAGAATTGCTTAAGGTGACTACTAAGCTAAAGCAAGACCAGATGAAATATATAGCTACAGATTTGAAGAATAAAGAATTAGCAGATAAGTTTCAACGTATGTACGATAGAGCTATAGCCGCAGGGGTAAAAGTGATTTTATAGATAATTCATCTAGAGTATACTTTATACGAAATTGCCGATAATACATTTATATATTCATTTAAAGTTGAATTAGCAATAAACGAAATTATTTCGTTAAAGTATAAGACTTTAAATGAAAATTAAGCTCTGTTTTAAATCAATGTTGATAATTGTAATTTATATATTTCATGGAATTATATTCCAAATAGATGTATAATAAAAATATATATTAGTACGCAATTGTAGCATATTATACCTTAAATAAATATAATTTTTAGGAGGTAATTATATGAAAAAATTTATTTTAATGATATTTATAGTAACTATTATATCTACATTGTCAGGGTGTAATCATCAGACGAAGGAAGAAACACTTTCTAAAGAAACAAATACTGTAGAAATAGCAAACGAAATTACTGAAAAAGACATCGAAGAAGGAAAACAGGTAATTAATAGATATTTTACAGCGTTTAAAGATAAGGATATAGATGAAATTAATAAGACTGTAGGTAGGTATAAGAAAGATTTATACAATAAGGATAACATTGATGAATGGACACCTATATTAATTTCAATTAATTACCCAGGTAAATACACAAATGCTAACATACCACCTAAAAGTTATAATGCTAATTATGGTAAAGACCCTTATAATGCTATGAATTTTAATGTTACATACAAAGAGGGAGACGAAGAAAAAAACTGGGATTATATATTAGTCAAAGAAACCAAAGATAGTTCTTGGGAAATCCATGATTGGGGATATTAATAATACTACTATTAGCAAACAATTTTAGACTATTACGAATTAATTAATAGAAATACCACTTAGAACTTTAATAGTAATTTAAAGAATAGTTTTAGACATTTACTGGATATTGAGAGGAATTGATAAAATGAAAAAGATAATAAAATTTTTAATATTATCGATTAGTATAGGAATAATTACATTCTATTTGATTCCAATGAGAATAACACCAAAGGTTCCATTAACAAACGAAGATATTAGTATAAAAGTCGAAAGGGTTGGAGCTAATACAGGACCAGTTTTTAAAGTAGACGAAGATAAAACTAAACTTAAGGAGATATTAAAGGAAAAATACCCTGATAAAGATATAGAACCATATTATATTGAATTAACAGGAAATCTACCGTATGGAGCAGTAAATGACCCAGTGTTATTGGGAGATTATGTAGTTCATGGTACGATTATTTCACCAGATGGTGGTAAGGAGAAAAGTACAATAATTGATGTTAAATACACAGATGCAAAGATTTCAAGATTATTTAGGGATGATTTATATATTCATAATTTTATAAGAAAAATCATAAAAGCTATTAGGACTTCATGAAATGTTATTATAGAAAATTTCAATTGCTAGTATAGATTAGAGAAACAATTTTAAACTATTGCGAATAAAAAGTGGATAATTATTTATCCGCTTTTATACTTTGTATTATCAACATCAGTTTAAAACAGAAACTGAAATAAATAAGGAATATAGGAGTGGATTATGAATATAGCATATTTACGTGTGTCTGCGATTACTCAAAATCTTGTAAGACAAGAAGAAGAAATGAAAAACCATAAGATAGATAAATTCTTCATTGAAAAAGCATCAGCAAAAGATACAAACCGTCCGCAATTGAAAGCCATGTTGGATTTTTGTAGGGAAGGAGACGTAATCTACGTGAAAGATTTTTCAAGGGTAGCAAGAAGCACCAAAGACCTGTTGGATATACTAGATTATCTTAAATTTAAGAAAGTTAGGCTTATAAGTTTAAAGGAAAATTTTGATACATCTGATGCCACAGGACAGTTAATGGTTACTATGATTGGAGCTATTAACGAGTTCTACAGAAATATACAAAGGGAACATCAATTAGAAGGAATAGCGATAGCGAAAGCTCAAGGGAAATATCAAGGGAGAAAATCCATTGATTACCCTTCTAACTGGGAGGAAGTTTATAACTTAATTTTAACTAAGAAAATCAGTAGTAAAGAAGCTATGGAAAAGCTAAATTTAAAATCAACAACATTTTATAAATTGAAAAAAGAATATGAAGATAAAATATTTAGTGATGATGAGATAAAAATAATATAAAAATATAGGTTTATCAGTATTTTTTTGAAATATCTACACGATAAATGTCGATAAGAAGGTATACACGATATACCTTCTTTACCAATAGAAAGAATATACTCACTTGTAATATAGTGAACATAATATAGTGAATAAAAAGAGTTAATATAAGAACGGGTAAAACTAACACGTTATCTAGTAGAATATCCAATATCATTAGTACAAAAAAAGCAAAAGCTGAAGAAATACTATGTATTACTTTTACTAATAAAGCTTGTGCAGAAATGAAAGATCGAATTGAAGATATAGTTGGTGAAAGTGCTAAAGATATTACAATTAGAACTTTCCATAGTTTTTGTTTTGATTTAATAAAAAGTGAAGCTAAAAAAAGAAGTGATGTATTCACTGATTTTTTAGTGTTTGATGAAGAGGATTGTAAGGAAATAATTAAAGAATGTAATTTTTATAATTATCCAATAAATAAGCTTCAACAATTTATAGAATTAGTGAAAATAGAAAAGTCAAAGCTTAACTTAAAAGAAGAAAATATACTTAAAAATTATAATGAAGTAATTAAACATATTTTTAAATATAATGATGATAAGATTAAATCTATTTGCAGTAATAGAGGAAGTCAAGACTTGAATTTTAGAGAAGCTTTAGAAACTAAGGGGGGAGAATTAATATTATTATACAATTCTTTACTCCACAATAATCATGGGTTAGATTTTGCAGATTTAACAATTGAGGCAAAGGATTTATTAACAGATGAAAATTTAGTAGAAGCTTTAAAATGTAAATTTAAATATATTAATATAGATGAAGTGCAAGATACTAGTACTTTAGAATATTCAATTATTAAAAAAATATTTGGAGATAATAATATTTTACTTTGTGGAGATATGTTCCAAACAATTTATGGCTGGAGAGGATCAGAACCAGAAAAGATACTAGATTTATTTAAAAAAGAATATTCTCCATTAGAAGTTATTTTTACTAAAAATTATCGCTCTACAAAACAAATTACTGATGGCTCACTAAGCTTTTTAGAAAATGCCTTTAATAAGAAGTATTCAGCTATATATAAAGAAAAGATTACATCTATTACTGATGTAGAAGGAGAAAAAATAAAATTAAAGAAAAGTGATAATTTAAGGAGAGAGGCTAGATTTATTTTTGATGAAATCAAAAGTCTAGAGAGAAAAGGGGAAGATATTTCTAAAGCTTGTATATTAAGTAGGGACAATAGTTACAATATAAATTTAAGTAGGGAATTAGGAAATATAATAGGCTATGAAGGCGCTAATTTTGAATTTATATTAGTAGACCAATTCAAATTTTTTAGAAGACAGGAAATAAAGGATATCATAGCATTTTTAAAACTTATAGCTAATAGATATGATAATGTTAGTTTAAAAAGAATAGTAAAAAGGTTACCTACAGGAATAGGGGATTCAACTTTAAATGCTATTGATTCTAAAGAATATAAAGAAGTAGGAATAGCACTAACTGACTTTATTGATGAAAATGCAAAAGTATATGGAGAAAAGTATTCTTTATTAATAGAAGAGTTTCAAAAAGACAATGTAATAGTATTTGATGTTGAAAGTACAGGAACAGATGTAACTGAAGATGAAATAATTCAAATTGCAGCTATAAAAATTAATTCAAAAGGGGAAGTAATAGAAAGTTTTGAAAAATTCTTAAAGAATAAGAAATCAGTAGAAAGTTCATTTAAGGTACACGGGTTTAGTGATGAGTTTTTAAGAGAAAAGGGAGAAGATAAGAAAAAGGTATTAGAGGAATTTATAGAGTTTTCTATGGATTCAGTTATTGTTGGTCACAATGTACAATATGATATAAATATATTAACAAGTGAACTTAATAGAAATGATATGGATGGACCTAAGTTTAAAACTTTCTATGATACCTTAGATATATATAGAAGGTTTCATACTAAATTACAAAATTATAAATTAGAGACATTAAGTAAGTTATTTGATACAAAGAATAAACCAAGCCATGACGCTATGGATGATATATTAGCAACTAAAGACTTATTAGTTAGAGCTATAAATGAAGATTTAATACCAACTTCTTTTAAAAGAATTAGCTTAATTAGTAAACATATAAAGTCATTTAGTAAAATTAATACTGCCTTAAATATATTATTTGAAAGAGCAAAAGATAAAAGACCTCAAGAAATAATAGTAGATATAATTAAAGGCTTTAATATACAAACTTTATATAGTGGTAGAAGTAGTGAACTTGAAAAAGAAGCAAATGAAAAAATGGAAAGGTTAAGAGACTTCTACGCCTTAGTTAAGGAATTAGATGATAAAGGAAAAAGTAATAGAGATTCATTATTAGATATTATTAGAATAACTGGACTATCTAATGGAGAATTAGAAAGCCTAATTGTAAATAGGACTAATAAGAAAAGAATACCTATTATTACTGTGCATCAAGCTAAAGGATTAGAATTTGATACAGTATTTATATGTGGGTTACAAGAAGGGGTATTTCCATCATATATGTCTTTAAAATCAAATAATATTGAAGAGGAATTAAGAACCTTCTATGTTGCATTAACCCGTGCAAAAAAACATCTCTATTTAACATTTCATCAGTATGAGGACTATGGCAGAGAAAATAATATGAGTAAATTTATCAACTATATAAATAAAGAATATATGGATAATAATTATTAATTATAGTATAATTAAGTGAATTTATTTATACAGCGAGGAAGAAAGTAATGAAATATGAATTAAATATTTATGAGCTTGGACAATTATTATCTAAGGTTACAAGCACATATGATGTAGATGTATTAACAAAATTAAAACTAAGTGGTGGATGGATGACTATAACTGGAAAAACTGAAGTAGTAGCAGTACCAGAAAATAGAGTAGTATTAAAAGGTAATAATATTATTACTTTAAAAATAAAGGACACTGGATATGAAGGAAGCTCACTAAAGCTAACTGGAGCAAAAGGTGGTTTATTTAACATAGATTTAGCACCAACTAAATATAAGGAATTTGGTAATACAGGTCTTAATTTAAATAAGGTAAAGATTAATAATAATGAGTGTAAGCTTAGAATTGATGAAGATATGATTTTTACAATTAGAAACGTATCAGTAGAAGAAATAGAAAAAATCATTAAAGATATTAAGTAAGTTTAACTTAAATAAAAAGTAAAAACTCCGAAAGGAGTTTTTTATTTTTTAGCAAAACATATATTTTAATAAAACAATATGGACATCATAAATATAGGGTTGTATAATATATAACGTTAATTTTAAAAAAGAAGGAGCAGACTATGGAGATAAATGAAATACTTGAAGTAGCTAATTATGCTGGAAAAATAATGTTAGAAAGTGGTGCAGAGGCATATAGAGTAGAAGAAACTATGAATAGAATTTGTATTTCTTTAGGGGTAGAATCCGCAAGTAGTTATGCAACTCCAACTGTAATAATTTCTTCTGTATCACATAATAAATCTATAAAGTCTTTAGTTGAAAGAATTTCAAATCGTTCGGTAAATATGCAGAAGATTGATAAAGTAAATGACTTAGCAAGAAAAATAAGTACTGATAACATAACTTTAGAAGAATTAAAAAAAAGGCTTAAAGAAATAGAAGAAGAAAAAAGATATTCGAATAGCACTACGATTTTATTTTCAGCATTAGGTGCATTCGCTTTTGTATTTTTATTTGGTGGTTCTTTAAGAGATGCTATTGCAGCTTTTTTAATTGGATTAGCAGTAAAATTTATATCTATAAAATGTGATAATATTGGAATGAATTCATTCTTTAATACTAGTATATCTGCAGGTATTTTAGCCTTATTATCAATAATATCTATAAAAATCAATTTAGCAAATGATATGGATAAGGTAATTATAGGCTCAATAATGCTTTTAGTTCCAGGTCTTGCTATTACTAATGCAATAAGAGATACAGTAGCTGGAGATTTAGTTTCTGGTCTTGTAAGAGGTGCAGAGGCATTTTTAACAGCTATTGCAGTAGCTATTGGAACAGGTGTAGTTTTAAGTTTTTGGCTTAGTGTCTTTGGGAGGATATAAAATGATATTAGAAGTTGTATCTGCTTTTATAGCAGCTTTTGCTTTTGGAATTGTATTTAACATAAAAGGTAAGAAATTATTCTCTGCAGCCATATGTGGTGCATTAGGATGGTTTGTTTACAAGCTATCATTGATGTTTGGATATACTGATATAACATCTTTGTTTTTAGCTTCAATAGCATTAAGTGTGTATTCAGAAATATTTGCAAGGATATTAAAGACACCTGTAACTACCTTTGTTGTTGCAGCTTTAATACCTTTAGTTCCTGGAGGTGGAATGTATTATACCATGGTTGAAGCAATATCTGGTAATATTATGAAGTCTTTAGAAACTGGGATAAAAACTATGGCATCAGCAGGTGCCCTAGCACTTGGGATAATACTAGTTTCTACAGTAACAAAAACATTTATAAGAAATAAAAAAGTAGACATGAATAAAAACATAGTTAGCCACAAATAATAGATTTGTAGTCACAAGTTACTTATTTATTATTTGACTATGGCTATGGGGCACTGCAGGACAGAATGCAGTGCCTTTTGACATTTTAAAGATTAACTCATATAATGATTATAATTAGTAATGACATTAGGGGGAATAGATTTTGACAAAAGAAAAGTATTTAGAAAATGCTTATAAAAATACTATGAAAAAACACAAAGGAAATAAGAAAGCACAATTAATTACTACTATAGTATTTGTAATTATTGCAAGTATAACTGCGTACTTTGGTAAAGATATTGTGGGAGATAATAGTGGAGCACATGTAGGAACTCCAAGTGGCAATATTGAAATATCTTATTTAGATGTTGGACAAGGTGATGCAGCATATATTAGAGTTAATGAGATTGATATACTTATAGATGCAGGTCCGAAAAGCGATGCAGATAAGCTAATGAAGCAATTAGAAGAAAAAAATATAGATGATTTTGAAATAGTTATAGCTACACATCCTCATGAAGATCATATTGGAGGAATGACACGAGTTTTTGAAAGGTACGATGTTGAAAGCTTTTATATGCCTAAAGTAACTAACACTACAAAAACATTTGAAAATATGATGAAGGCAGTAAGTAATGAAGGTTTAAAAGCAAAAACAATAAAAGAAGGTACAAGTTTTGATTTAGGAGAAGGTACTAAATTTATAGCTTATTCACCTATGAAAGATTCTTATGATGACTTTAACGATTATTCACCTATTATGAAGTTAACTTATGGGAATAAATCTTTTATTTTCACAGGTGATGCAGAAAAGGCAGTAGAAGAGGAAGTTATGAAAAAATATTCTACTGAGTTAAAGGCAGATGTTATTAAGTTTGGTCATCATGGTTCTAGCACATCCTCTACAAAGGATTTTATAGAAGCAATATCACCAGAATATGGAATAATTAGTTGTGGATTAGATAATTCTTATGGGCATCCACATAGAGAAATTTTAGATTTAATAAATACAAAGGGGATAGAAGCTTATAGAACAGATACTCAAGGGCAAATTACAGTTACATCTGATGGAAATACAATAAATATTACAACACAAAAATAAAAGATAATATATAAATAGGACTATATTTAAATATAGTCCTATTTATTTTTATTTTAAAGTTTTCTTTTCATAGGAAGAATATAAAATTATTGCTATGCTTCCAAAAATAATAGGTCCTGCAATTTGAAATAATGTAGATACATAGTCTTTACTTTCTAGTGCTGGCTGCAAAATTGTAAATATATTGGCAAAGCCTACAGTTAAAGTAACTATTATAGCAGCAATAGTAGCAAAGGATGTACTTTTATATACTTCAAATGGCTTTATAATCTCTTTTTTCTTTTTAAAATTGATAAAAGCAAAGGATAAGAACATATAAGGTATTGTCATTGCTACATTGCCCATTAAAACAAGATAATTTAGAAATACACTAGCACTTTTTCCTCCAAGGGAAGATATTAATATAATAGCTACTACAATGGTACATTGAACCCACATAGCATTTTTGTGCATATTGTTATTATCCTTGATAGTCCAAGATTTTGGCCATATTTTAGATGGAGTTCCCTCAAGTAATTGTTTTAAAGGTGAAAAGGCTAAAGTGAAAAAGGCACCTAATAGAGCTAAAAACATTGCTAAACCAATATATCTTGCAAATAAAGAACCTAATAAATTAATAGTATTTTCAGATAGGTTAAATGCTTTTCCAATTTCAATACCTAAATTCTTAATTACTATATAAGAGACGTTTGCCATATTAACATCTCCACCTTTTAATACAGAATTCCAATTAATAAAAAATCCTTCGAATAAAATAGCTAGAGAATAACCAATTCCAATTACTATAGCAGCAATTTTGACACCTTTAGGAAATGTCTTTTCTGGATTTTCTGTAGAGTCTACTAGTCCGCCAACAGCTTCTAATCCACCATATGCAAATAAGGCAAATACTAAAAATCCTAATATTCCAAGTGGAGTTTGATAAAATGGATTAGGTGATTTTGTAAGTGAATTTATATCTAATGGTTCTGCCAATTTAAATTTATTTGCAACTAAAACTATTAATCCTCCTATTAACAAAACTAAGTTAGCGCTAGTGACAAATATTCCACCTATAGAAGCAATTTTTGCTATGCTTTTTAATCCCTTTGAAGAAATAAATGTAATAAAAATTACAAAAATAGAACCTAGAATTCCTAATGTTGTGGCTGGACTTAGCCCAAATATAGACCAGGTAGAAGTAGTATCTTTACCAAAGAGCAAATTTGAAAATGGAACCCAAATAGAAGATGACACACTAACCATCCATATTAAATAGGAACTATACCACATAAAAGTTCCAACAAAAGCATATCTAGGACCAACAGATTTGTTCATCCAAGTATATATTCCACCAGTTTCTTTCCTAAAAGCAGCTCCGAATTCTGCCATCATAAAAGCATAGGGAAGAAAGAAAAATATTGCTGAAAATATGTACCAAGGAATTGCAGAATACCCCATTAAATAAAATGCTCTTGGTATATTATTAAAGCCAAATACTGATGTGAAAATCATTAAAATGAGAGCTGATAACGTTAATTTATCTTTATTAGAATTTGACATTTATTTAAACCTCCTTAATTTACTACTAGTTTATTTTGCTCAAAATTTAGTAATTGCATTAAGGAAAGTTTATCCATTAAGATATATCTAGGTTAATAGATATAGAAAGATATGGTATAATTAACTTATTAAATTAATGTAATTAGGAGGTATTAATTTGGATACTATTAAATTAAGGGATGATTTAGAGTTTTCTAGAATAGTTCATGGCTATTGGAGGTTAATGGATTGGAATATAAGTGATAATGAATTAGTAAAATTAATAGAAGAAGTTTATGATTTAGGTATTACTACTGTTGATCATGCTGATATTTATGGGAATTTTTCTTGTGAAGAGAAGTTTGGTAATGCACTAAAATTAAATAAAGGGTTAAGAGAAAAACTACAAATAGTAACAAAGTGTGGAATTAAGTTTCCATCTGTAAATAGACCAGAAAATAAATCACATTGTTATGATACAAGTAAAGAACATATTATTAATTCAGTAGAAAGATCATTAAAAAATTTCAATACTGATTATTTAGATTTATTATTAATTCATAGAGTTGATGCATTATTAAATCCAGAAGAAGTTGCAGAGGCTTTCACAAAACTAAAGAATCAAGGTAAGGTTAAATATTTTGGAGTTTCTAATTTTTTACCTTCACAATTTAATATGTTAAATTCTTATTTAGATAATAGTCTTGTAACAAATCAAGTGGAAGTTTCACCTTTATGTTTAGATGCATTTGAAAATGGAACTTTAGATTTAATGCTAGAAAAAAGAGTTAAACCAATGGCTTGGTCACCACTTGCAGGTGGAAGATTATTTAAAGGAAATGACGAAAGAGCTATAAGAGTTCAAAAAGCACTAAATAAAATAAAAGAAGAAGTATCGGCTAATGATATTGACGAAGTTGCATATGCATGGTTACTTATGCATCCAAGTAAGATTATGCCTATAGTTGGATCAGGAAAACTAGATAGAATAAAAGCAGCAATTAGAGCAACAGAAATAAAATTAACTAGAGATCAATGGTTTGAAATATATGTTGCTTCAAGAGGAGTAGATATTCCTTAAGAGAATGTAAAATGAATAATGAATAATGTAAAATTAAAGAAGAAACTCCGTAAGGAGTTTCTAAAATAAAAATTTTTTCAGTAATTCGTTTCGAATTACATCAATAATTCTACATTCTACATTTT
>JAEZAL010000106.1 GCA_023427705.1 Bacillota bacterium
CCAGCAAAAGTTGGAATAGTTAGTGAAAAAGACATGTATGATGAAACTAAAAAAGTTTTAGATGAGTTAGAAATAAATGTTGATCCAAAAATGAAGATGGCTAAGCTTTCTGTATCCCAAAGACAAATGGTTGAGATAGCAAAAGCAGTTTCATATAATGCTAAAATATTAGTTTTAGATGAGCCTACATCATCATTAACAAATGAAGAAGTTAATCACTTATTTAAAATTATAAATAAGTTAAGAGATAAGGGCTGTGGTATTATATATATTTCTCATAAAATGGAAGAAATTCTTCAAATATCTGATGATGTAACAATTATGCGTGATGGTAAATGGATAGACACAATTCCAGCAAAAAATCTTACAACAGATAAGATTATAAAATTAATGGTTGGACGTGATTTAACAAATAGATTTCCACCTAAAACTAATAAGCCAGAAGATGTTATATTAGAAGTTAAGAATTTAACTGGTTCCTATCAACCTTCAGTTAAAGATGTATCTTTTGAATTAAGAAAAGGAGAAATTCTTGGGATTGCAGGGTTAGTAGGTTCTAAAAGAACTGAATTATTAGAAACAATATTTGGAATAGCTAAACATAGTGAAGGTGAAATATTACTTCATGGTAAAAAGGTAGAAAATAGTGATTCTCGTAAAGCAATAAAGAATGGATTTGCTTTATTAACAGAAGAGCGTAGAGCGACAGGTATATTTGGACAACTTGATATTAAATTTAATACTATGATTGCTAATATAGATGGATATAGTAAATATGGTGTATTAGATAATAAAAAAATGACTGAAGATACTAAATGGACAATAGATAGTATGAAGGTTAAAACTCCAAGTCAAAAGACATTAATTAGAAGCTTGTCTGGAGGAAATCAACAAAAAGTAATTATAGGTAGATGGCTTTTAACTAATCCAGAAATACTACTATTAGATGAACCAACAAGAGGTATAGATGTTGGTGCTAAATATGAAATTTATCAATTAATTATAGATTTAGCCAATAAGGGCAAGGGAGTTATAGTTGTATCATCAGAAATGCCAGAGTTATTAGGTATTTGTGATAGGATACTTGTAATGTCAAATGGAAGAGTTGCAGGCATCGGTGATGTAGACAAACTAACACAAGAAGATATTATGACTATGGCTGCTAAATATATTTAGAATAGAGGTGTAACTTATGAATAGTATTAAATTGAATAAAGAGTCTTTACAAAATTTCTTGTTAAATTACGCATTATATATAGTTCTATTTGCAATGATAGTGTTCTTCGTTATAAAAGAGCCAACATTCCTTTCATTAAAGAACTTTACAAATATTTTAAGTCAAGCATCTACAAGAGGTATTCTTGCACTTGGAGTTGCAGGTTTAATTGTATTACAAGGTACTGACCTTTCTGCAGGACGTATTTTAGGGTTTACAGCAATTGTGTCAGCATCATTATTACAATCAACAACATATACTGCTAGAATGTATCCTGACTTACCTGCATTACCACTAATTTTACCTATGTTTATTGCAATAGTAATAGGTGGAATATTTGGAGCAATTAATGGTTTTGGAGTTGCTAAACTTAAAGTACATGCTTTTATTATAACTTTAGGTACACAACTTATAGCTTTTGGTATATCTTGTTTATATATTGATAGACCTCCACTAGGAGCTCAACCAGTTGCAAACTTAGATGAAAGATATACTAAATTTGTTAATGGATATTTTAGATTAGGTAGTGTAGAAATACCTTATTTAGTTATGTATTTAGCAATAATTGCAGCTATAATGTGGTTTGTATGGAATAAAACAAAGCTTGGTAAAAATATGTTTGCAATTGGAGGTAATCCAGAAGCAGCTGCTGTTTCAGGTGTTAATTTAGTAAAAAACATAATGATTGTATTTACTATTTCAGGAGTACTTTATGGACTTGCAGGTTTCTTAGAAGCAGCTAGAGCAGGTTCAACTACAACTAGTACTGGATTTAAC
The DNA here is from genome assembly GCA_023427705.1 of Bacillota bacterium. GTDB lineage: Bacteria > Bacillota > Clostridia > Clostridiales > Clostridiaceae > Clostridium. The sequence goes on from JAEZAL010000106.1 coordinate 1,994, forward strand.
TATGAATTAGATGCAATTTCAGCTTGCGTTGTAGGGGGAGTATCTTTCACTGGAGGTATTGGTACAATTCCAGGAGTATTATTAGGTGCAGTACTACTACAAGTAATAAATTATGGATTAAATTTCATAGGTGTAAATGCATACTGGCAATATATAATTAGAGGATTAATAATAATAGTTGCAGTTGCATTAGACGTAAGAAAATATATAGCTAAGAAATAATAAAGGAAATAATTAATATGGAAAATGAAGATATAAAAGTAAAAACTGAAGATCTTCCTAAAAAAAGCATGAGGGATACCCTTTATGGAAATATAGATGTATCAGTAAAAACAATGGATAAGATTATAATAGTATTATTTATTTTAATATTTTTATCATTGATAATGGCAATACTACTATAAAGGAAAAATTATATATGAGCAATTTAATAATTCCTATTTATTTTGGAGTTATTATATAAAATATGAAAGTAGATAAATAATCATATAAAGTGACTTAAAAGTTAGAAGTCACAATTTATATGCTATTTATCTCTTTTTTTGTCTTTAAATATTTATAAAATATTTAAAGAAGTATGATATAATAAATTTTGAATAATCAGAAATTTTAATAAAATATATAGAGTTAAATTTTCACAGGAGGATATTATGGGGCTATATAAATTAATGATTGTAGATGATGAAGAAGAAATTAGGCTTGGAGTAATTAAGAAAATTAATTGGGAAGAGCATGGATTTATAGTAGTAGGAGATGCAGAAAATGGACAAGAAGCCTTGGAATTAGCTGAAAAACTTCATCCAGATGTAATAATGACAGATATTAAGATGCCCTTTATGGATGGATTAGAGCTTGGTAAAAAAATTGTTGATTTAATACCATCAACTAAAATAATAATTTTTTCAGGATCAGATGATTTAGAGTATGCTCATCAAGCTATTAAAATCAATGTTGTTGAATATGTTTTAAAACCTATTAATTCAATTGAACTTATAGAGGTATTAAAAAGATTAAAAGATAAATTGGACAAAGAGTATGATGAAAAAAGAAATATAGAAATTCTTCAAAAGCATTACATAGAAAGTATTCCAGTAATAAGAGAGCAATTATTAATTGGAGCTTTAGAAGGTAGAATTACAAAAGAAGAATGGAAGGAAAATGAGAAAAAGTTAGGATTAGATTTTATAAATAAATATTTAAGTGTAGCATTAATAAATATTGATACTTCAATTAAAGAAAAAGATAATGGATTAATATTAATGTCAATTAAAAAGATAGTAGATGAAACAATGCAAAATTATTGCGATTTTATAAGTTTTCCATATTTAGATAAAATAGTTGTATTATTATCAATACATGAAAAGTGTAACATATTAAAGGTAATTAAAGGGTTAAATGAAATATGTAATACTTTTGAATGTGTATTTGGAGGGAACATTTCTATAGGAATAGGTAGAATATATAATGAAATTAATGATATTAGATTTTCTTATAGAACAGCACATAGTGCATTAGGTTATAGGCCAATATTGGGCAATGGAAAAACAATATATTTTGATGATGTTGAGCCAGATAATTCTGTACAACTGCAATTTGAAGATCAAGAAGAAATTAAATTTTTAAATTCAATTAAACTTTCTACTAAGGAAGAAATAAAAATAGAGGTAGATAATATATTTAAAAAAATAGAAGATTCTCTTGTTCCATTAGAAAAGTATAGAATTTATTTAATAGAAGTTCTTACTTCTATGATTAAATTAACTCAAAGTTATAATATAGATGTTAATAATATTTTTGGAGGAGATTTTAATTTCTATACTTATATAGATAAATTTAACTCTATAGAAGAAATTAAAGAATGGTTTATAGAAAGATCAATAGTTTTAAATGAAATAATTAAAAAAGAAAGAGTTAATTCATCAAAAATATTAGTAGAAAAAGCCAAAGAATATATAAAAAGTAATTTTAATGATGCAGATATATCAGTAGAAAAATTATGTTTAAATTTACATGTTAGTCCTACATATTTCTCAACTATTTTAAAAAAAGAAACAGATATGAGTTTTGTAAATTATCTTACAG
>JAEZAL010000117.1 GCA_023427705.1 Bacillota bacterium
AGATATGCCAGAGGGTGCAACAATTTGCCCTATATGTAATGAGCCACTTCCTAGAAAGTGTCCAGGCTGTAATGCAGATATTTTCAATAAAAAGGCTAAGTTTTGTTCAGAATGTGGAATAGCATTAGTTAAAAAGTGTGGGAAGTGTAGTGCTGAAATAGAAGGAGAACCAAAGTTCTGTCCTGAGTGTGGTAATAAGCTATAATAGAATGGGGGATATAGAATGAATGAAGATAAATGGTCAAAAAGTGTACTTATTAGTGGAGGAATTATATTTCTTGTAACAGTTCTTATCTATTTTATAGGATTTAGAAGTATACTTACAATTCCAATGGGATTATTATCATTCTTCTTTATAATCTTAGCTGAAGTAGTAACTTTTGTTATATCAGTTAAGCTTAAAAAAGAAGTATTAAGAATTAGTGTAATCACATCATTATCCTTATATCTTTTGTCAACTATAGTAGTAGCTTTAGTTTTTATTAATTTCTTAATGTTCTCTTTTACTTTATATATATTAATAAATATAGTCCTAATGGGAATTGCATCTGGAACCGTAATTATATTAAATAACTTTGCAGATAATGTTAATAAAAGTAATAATAATACTTTAGCAGCAGAGAGTATAATGATTGAGTGTGAAAGTAAGATTCAATCATATTTAAATGATAGTGACTATAGTATGTATAAGGACGAACTAAACACAATTTATGAAGATATAAAATATAGTGATATTTCATCGGAATGCGGTATGGAAGAGGATTTACTACAAAAGATAGAGGGTATATCCCAAAATAAAAAAGAATTATCAGAGTATTTAAAGGAGATTTCCTTTATTATAAAAGAAAGAAATATAAAGATAAGAAATATGAAAAGAGGATCAGTATAATTTAAAATGTAAGGGTGAATTAAATGAAAAATAATGTTTATAAAAAGAAAGTAAATCCGTTATATTCATGGCCTATAATTATAATTTCTATTATAGTATTCTGGCCAGTAGCAATATTTTTAATATATAAAAGAGTTAAAATTGATAAGAAGTCAGGATTTATAGTTGGTAAGCTTGTAAGATATGGAGCTTATTTCTGTTTTTTCATTACTGTAGTAGGAATTATTGCTTGTTTAGATACAGGTTTCACTGGTGAAGATATTGGTATGATTTTATTCTTCCTTGTATCAGGAATAGCTTTATTTATGTTTTCTAAAAGACTTATTAATAATTCAGAAAAATATAAGAAGTATATTAATATAATTATAAATGGAAATGAATATCTTATAGATAACATTGCAGGGGCTATGTCTTTATCTATAAGTGTTGTAAAAAGAGACTTAAACAATATGATTAATAATGGATATTTTGAAGGTGCTTATATTAATGATAGTAGTAATGAAATAGTTTTACCACATATAAGCAAAGAAAATGCTAATGAAACAGTAGATTATGATACTGTACAAGTTAAAACAAAGGTTGTAACATGTAAATGTTGTGGAGCTCAAAATAAGGTAACATCTAGTATCGTAGAATGTGATTATTGTGGATCTCCACTATAAAAGGAATTTATAAAAAAATAATGTAATAATTAAAATCTCAGATAGAGCATAAAACTATCTGAGTTTTTTTAGAGTATAAATAAAGAAATAAATTTTTAAGTACAGACCTTTTGAAAATATAAGCAAGGTTCTTTTTATAATAAAAATTGCTTGGGAAATCTAATTTATTTTTATTAAATAGGATTTTTTATACTTATAGCTATAATGTTTTTAGAGCTACCATTATAAATAGAGATATTCTTTATACAATAAAATATAGCTAATCACAATTGTGATTAGCTATATAAATAATTTTCTATTAAACTATTTTATGCCCACATTTTGAATCCAAATTTGTAACCAATGAAAGCACCAATTATACCGATTGCTAGTAATAAGCCGATACAAGCAACTGGAGACCATCTTTTCTTCTTAATTAAGAAGAATAATCCTAATGTAAATGCTAATGGAAGCATTTGAGGAAGAACTCCATCTAATATATTTTGTAGAATAATTGGAGATTCTCCATTTGGTATTTCAATAGCTAATTTTGTTGCACCATAGTTAGATGTAAGAGCACCAACTATAAATACACCTAACATAGAAGCAGAACGTGTAAATTCTTTTGCATTCTTAGTTAATATATCAATAGCTTTTGAACCTAAGTTATATGACCAATGCATTAACCAATATCTAATTCCAAATTGAACAAGATTAAATATTAATAAGAATAATATTGGTCCGGCTAAGGATCCGCCAATAGCCATATTAGCAGTAATACCAGCAGTAATTGGAACTAGTGTAAACCAGAAAATAGCATCTCCGATTCCACCTAAAGGTCCCATTGCAGCAACACGGACAGCTCTTATTGTGTTAGTATCAGCCTTTTGCTCTTCTAATGATAATATAATACCCATAACAAAAGTTACTAGGAATGGATGAGTATTAAAGAACTCTAAGTTGTGTTTCATAGATTTTGAAAGATCTTCTTTATTTGTATGAATCTTTTGAAGACCAGGTAATATTCCATATAACCATCCAGCAGCTTGCATTCTTTCATAGTTAAATGAAGCTTGTAAGAATAATGAACGCCAAACCATTTTATTTAAAGTTTTCTTATCAAGTTTTTGAGCAGGAGTTAAATCATTATATAATGTAGTATTAGATTCCATCTTCATCATCTCCTCCTATTGCTATATTTGCTGTAGCAGATTTCATTTTTACATTAGTTTGGAAGTCGTATATACATACTGCAATTCCGATAAATGCAATTAATAGTAATGCAGATCCACTTAAGCCTTCGATTCTTCCTATAATAGTTGCAAGCGCAAAACCTGCAAAGTAAATTCCCCATAAGTCATTTGATAACATAATACGTAATAAGATTGCAAATCCAACATAACGCATCATTCCACCAGCAGCACCTAGTCCGCTCATAAACCAATCATATTTAGTTGAAACTTCATTTAGCCAAGTACCAGCAGCACTTCCACCTATTAAACCTATAACAACTACGATTGCAAATAAGAATCCTAAAGCGCCCATTGCTGAGTAGTTAAGTTTAACAATTCCACTAGGATTTGCTTCATCAGCATATTTATCAGCTTTAGCCATTAGTGCTGACATTATTGTAAATAGGAATGTAACAAAATATTGTCCTATTAATGCAAATGGAACAGCTAGTCCAACAGCAGCAGCTGGCTCTAATTTAGATGAAACAGCAAATACTACTGCCATTATTCCTCCGATAACAGCATTTGGAGGTTGAGCTCCACCTACAGGCATATTACCTATTGTCATTAATTGATAAGTACCACCTACAATAAGTCCAGTTTGTAAATCTCCAAGAATTGCCCCAATGACAGCTCCTGATACGATTGGTTGATATAATGACTCTAAGAAATTGAATTGGTCTATAGCTGCAATAAATGCAAATACTGCAACTAATAGAATTTGTATAATATTAAAATCCATAGTAAATTCCCCCCTTGCAATATTTTATTATTTGAAAATCTTATCGACATTTTCTGAACCTTCAGTAGGAACTCTTCTTATTTCAAGTTCTACTCCTAGTTCTTTTAATTTTCTAAATGCTTCCACATCTTTATCATCTACTGCAACAGAACCAGCAACTTGTCTCTTTCCTTGAGCCATATGCATATTTCCGATATTTACTTTCTTTATTGGAACTCCACCTTCAACAAGCTTTAATACATCAGAAGGAGTTTCACATACTATAAATATAAGTTGTTTAGCATTAGCTTTATGAATTGTACTTATAGTTTTTTCAAGTGTCCAATAACGAGTTGAAGCATATGATGGGGCAGCCATATCCATTAGGCCTTGTCTAAGTTTATCGCCAGCAACATTATCGTTTGCAACTAAAATTAAATTTGCACCAATAGAGCCACACCATTGAGTAGCAACTTGTCCATGAATTAATCTATTGTCTATTCTTGTTAATAAAATGTTTGGCATAATATCACCTCCTTTAAATTTTTACAAAAGTCTTTTAATTTGTTTGTTCATAATTTATTATATAGATAACAGAAATCAGAATCTTTACACTTTTTAGTATTTTTTTTATTTTTTTTAGCAACGTTTACAAATAATGAATTAAAATATATGGTTATGGAATATTAATATATTTTGAAAAATATTTATACTATAGTAATAATATTATATGTTTTTGATAATTAGTTAAGGGTGATAAAGAGTTACAAAAGTCAGTTTGATAGTGAGGTGATTAATTATGTATGATAAGACAACTAGTGTAAATTTTAAAAGGTATGGCTCCATTTATGATGAACCAAAAGATATGAATAATGG
>JAEZAL010000125.1 GCA_023427705.1 Bacillota bacterium
ACTTCTATGCCTATCATTAAGCCTTTGCCTCTTACATCTTTAATTAATGGAGATTTTATATTTCTTAATAAATCTATCAAATATTCTCCATTTTCTTTAATTTCCTTTAGTTTATTTTCATTACAAATACTATCTAAAACAACTAAAGCACCGGAGCATACTACTGGGTTTCCGCCAAAGGTTGTACCGTGATCCCCTGGATTAAATACTTCTGATAACTTTTCGCTGCATAAGAATCCTCCAATAGGAAGGCCAGCCCCAAGTCCCTTTGCAATAGTTACTATATCAGGTTTTACATCGAAGTATTCATATCCAAACATCATTCCTGTTCTTCCAATTCCACATTGGACTTCATCGAAAATCAATATAATATCCTTTTCCCTGCAAGCTTCATAAATCTCTTTAACAAATTCTTTAGATAGAGGATTAACTCCACCTTCTCCTTGAATTGCCTCCAGCATAACAGCACAGACATCATCAGATAATTTATCTTTAAAATCTTTAGCATTATTAGCTTCAAAATAATCAAATCCTTCAGGGAAAGGGAAGTAGTAGTTATGAAATTTATCTTGCCCAGTAGCAGTTAATGCAGCAAGAGTTCTTCCATGAAAAGATTGATTTAAGGTTAAAATTTTATTTCTATTTAAACCATATTTATCAAAACTATACTTCCTAGCAAGTTTTATAGCACCTTCATTAGCTTCAGCACCAGAATTACAAAAGAATGCCTTACTCATTTTTGATTTTTTAGTTAATTCCTCAGCTAATTTCAAAGTATTTTCATTTAAAAATATATTCGATATATGCTGTAAATTACTAAGTGTATCAGTTATAGCCTTAATCCAATTAGAATTGCCATAACCAAGACTATTAACCCCAATTCCACTAGTAAAATCTATATATTTATTTCCTTTATCATCAAAAAGATAAGAGCCTTCACCCTTAACTAAATTAAGAGGAAGATAAGAGTAAGTTGACATTAAAGGTAAATTATTTTGCATATTTAAAAGCCCCCTTTTTAGATAATGAATAATGAAAAAATGAAAAAATGAAAAAATTTATGAAGAAACTCCTGAGGGAGTTTCTAAAATTTATATATTTTAAGTAATTTAGAACAAATTACTTCCATCATTCTTTCATTATTCATTTTTTCATTCCTCCCTTGTGCGTTAGCACATTAATATATCATTGTTCCTATTCCTTCTTTTGAAAGGAGTTCTAGTAAAATTGAATGTGGTAATGTTCCGTCTATTATATGTGCTGTTTTAACGCCCATTCTAATAGCTTCAACACAGCAATCTATTTTAGGTATCATTCCACCTTGTATTACTTTATCTGCATGAAGTTTTTTCACTTCGTGTAGTCTTAATGTAGAAATTAGTGTAGATTGATCCTTTGAATCTTGCATAAGCCCTGGAACATTTGTTAAAAGTAATAATTTTTCTGCTTTTAGTGCAGATGCTAGCTTTGATGCACAAATATCTGCATTTATATTATAGGTTTGTGAACAATCTTCGCTTATAGCAACTGAACCTATAACAGGAATATATCCAGATGATAGGGCATTTTCTATTATTTTTGTATCTATTGATGTTATTTCCCCAACGAATCCTAAATCAACATCATTTTCTAGTTTTTTTGCTTTAATAAAGGACCCATCTATTCCTGATAGACCAATAGCTTTTCCACCAACACTTTCAATAAGTGAAACTATATTTTTATTTACTTTTCCACCTAAGACCATTTGAACTATTTCCATAGTATCTTTATCTGTATATCTAAGGCCATTGATAAATTGGCTTTCTTGTCCTATTTTATTTAGAAATTCTGATATATCTGGGCCACCACCATGAACTATTACAGGTTTTACACCAACACATTGAAGTAGTACAATATCTGTGGCAACACTTTGTCTAAGTTCATCGCTTGTCATTGCATTTCCACCATATTTAATTATTACTATTTTTCCAGCTAGTGATTGTATATAGGGAAGTGCTTGGGTTAATACTTGTGCATGTTCTTTATAATTCATTTTCATACCTTCCTTTAGCTCCTATAATCTCCATTTATTTTTATATAGTCATAACTTAAGTCGCATCCCCAAGCTGTAGATGAATATTTACCACTATTCATATTAATTAAAATTGTTATTTCATCTTGAAGTAATATTTCTTTTGCTTTTACTTCATCGAAGGGAAGAGGCATACCATCTTTGCAAACATCTATTTCTCCAATAGAACTTTTAAATGATAAATCAATTTTATTAGGATTAATATTTACTCCTGAATAACCAAGAGCACACAATATTCTTCCCCAATTTGCGTCACTACCAAAGATTGCAGTTTTAACTAAAGGTGAATTTATAACAGCTTTTGAAAGTATTTCAGCATCTTTTTCATTTTTGCAATTACTAACAATACATTCTATAAGCTTAGTAGCACCTTCCCCGTCCTTTGCAATCATTTTGGCTAAAGTTACATTTAATTTATTCAAAACTTCAAGAAATGCATAATAATTTTTATCTTTCTCTTTTATTTCTTTATTTTCAGCAAGTCCATTAGCTAAAACTAAAACCATGTCATTGGTGCTAGTATCACCATCTACGCTAACTCTGTTATAGCTTATCTTAACACTTTCCTTTAGTGCTTCATTTAACATTTCTCCAGAAATATTTAAATCAGTAGTAATGAAAGAAAGCATAGTACCCATATTTGGCTCAATCATTCCAGAGCCTTTAGCCATTGCCCCAATAGTAATTTTTTTATTATCTATATTAAATTCAAAAGCAAGTTGCTTTTTATAGGTATCAGTAGTCATTATTGCAGTTGCAGCATCTTCAAATCCTTCAATAGATAATCTTTCAGTAAGCATTGGAATACCATCTTTTATAGCATCTATATTTAAAGGAACACCAATAACTCCAGTAGAAGCTACTAAAATATCACTTGCTTTAAGTTTAAGAGCTTTTCCCTGAATTTCAGTCATTTTCTTAGCCTTCATTAAGCCATCCTCACCAGTACAAGTATTAGCATTTCCACTATTTATAATAATTGCTTGAGCCTTTTTATTTGTTAAATGCTCTTTAGTTATATAAATTGGAGCTCCCTTAACCTTATTTTTTGTATAAACACCAGCAGAACTAGCTGGCACAGTTGAATATATAAGAGCTAAATCTAGCTTTAAATTATTTTTCTTAAGCCCACAATGAATTCCAGATGCAAGGAAACCCTGTGGTGCAGTAATACCTTGGTTAGATAATAAGTTCAAAAAACCACCTCATTTTTAATGTATAATGTATAATGTAAAATGTAGAATTAAGGTAATAATTCAACAAAGTTGAATTATGAAAATTTATATTAAAAAGTATAGTATTAATAAGGCTTTATGAATAACTATAACAACTTTATGTTCATACTCATAAAGAGGTGAGATAATTGTCTAAAAATATAGTCTTAGAAAAAAGTTTTGATTTTGCATTAGATATTGTAAAACTATATTTAAGATTGAAAAATGAGAAAGAATATACTTTATCAAATCAATTAGTTAGATCAGCAACATCAATTGGTGCAAATATAACTGAAGCTCAATATTCTCCTAGTAAAAAAGATTTTATTAATAAAATGAATATAGCGTTAAAAGAAGCAAATGAATCAGAATATTGGCTTAAATTGTTAGTAAAAGCTGAAATAATAAAGGATAAAGAATATAGGATATATTATGATTCTTGCTCAGAAATAAAAGCTATATTAATTCAGATAGTAAAGAACAGTAGATCAAGCATTGATATTAATGATAAAGGAATAGTGTAGAATGAATAATTATAATAATTTTTTGCTTATTGAAATTATATAAATTCCGAAGAATGAGGAATTTAATCCTCAATTCTACATTCTACATTTTACATTCTTCATTTCTTAGTTTCCGAAGGAAACTAAGTTCAACCCTTCGTTTTCTTTATATCCCATTATGATGTTCATGTTTTGGATAGCCTGTCCAGCAGCACCTTTAATCATATTGTCTATTGCACTGACTATTATTATTCCATCTTCTCTATGGTTTAGATGAAGGGAAATATTACAGTTATTTGTATATTTAACTTCTTTAATAGAAGCTGTATCTCCTAATGGTAGTATATTTATAAAGAATTCATCTTTATAAAATTCTGTATAGATATCATATATTTCTTTTAAGTTAATTTTTTCTTTTGGATTTTTTCTTGGATTGCAATATATTGTTGAAATTATTCCTCTGTTTATAGGAAGCAAATGAGGAGTAAATGTTACTTGAACTTTTTCTTCTGCAATTGCAGATAGGCATTGTTCTATTTCTGGTGTATGTCTATGCTCACCTATTCCATAAGGGGAGAAATTTTCATTTAGTTCTGTGTAGTGTGATTTTAAAGTAAGACCTCTACCAGCACCAGTTGCTCCTGATTTTGAGTCGCAAATTATATTATTAACATCAATTAAGGATTTTCTTAGTAGGGGCATTAAGGCAAGTTCTATAGATGTTGGATAGCACCCTGGATTGGCTATTATTTTATATTCCTTAATTTTATCTCTATTAAATTCTGGTAGAGCGTATATACTTTCTTGATGAAGATTTTTGTGCTTATAATCTTTTCCGTACCATTTTTTATAATCTTCTTCTTTTTCTAGTCTAAAATCTGCACCAAGATCTATTAAAATTTTATTTTCTTTATGGACTAATTCTGCTATTTCTTCACTTAAACCGTGGGGAAGAGCAGCAAAAATCACATCACATTTATTTATTACATCTTCTTGGTTTTCACATATTAACTTAGTTACTCCATAAAAGTTTTTATATATAGATGAAATTTCTTCTCCTTCATAAGTAACAGAGCTAATGGCTTCTATTTTAACTTTTGTGTGGTTTAATAAAAGTCTTAATAATTCAGCACCTACATATCCTGTTGCCCCAATTATTCCTACTTTAAGCATTTAACTGCCTCCTTAGTTTGATTTATTGATTCTAATAGTAATTCAAGTTGTATTTTAACTGAAGAAGAGCTAGGACCTCCAAAGACCTTTCTTTCTTCTACACAGTTTACTAAATCTATTGCTTCATATATATCAGCTTCAAATATAGGGGAGAAGTTCTTAAATTCTTCTAAAGTAAGATCATCTATGGCTATATTTTCTTTTATACAATGAAGAACTATAGCACCAGCTATTTCATGAGTTGTTCTAAAGGGTAATCCTTTTTTTACCAAGTAATCAGCTACATCAGTAGCATTAGTAAAGCCTAAAGATGCACCTTTTCTCATATTAGATTTGTTTACTTTAATAGTGTCTAACATACCAGCAAAGGTCTTAAGTGAAATAGTTGCTGTATCTAAAGCGTCAAAC
>JAEZAL010000161.1 GCA_023427705.1 Bacillota bacterium
GTATGAATAAGTAACATTTTTAAGGGGGAAATTTATGATTAAAAAATCAAATTTAACAAAGAAAATATTTATCGCAATGTTTATAGGTGCTCTTTTCGGCATATTAATTCAAAAAATAGACTCAGAATTTATCAAAAATACTTTGCTACTGAATGGAATAATAAAAGTTCTATCAAATATATTTTTATCTTCAATTAAAATGATGGTAGTTCCTTTGGTATTTATATCTTTAACCTGTGGTGCATCTTCTATAGAAGATATAACAAAACTTGGTAAAATAGGAGGTAAAACCTTATTATTTTATATAGCTACTACATGTATCGCTATTAGTATAGGAGTAATTACTGCTTTAACAATAAAGCCAGGCGTAGGTTTAAACCTTTCAACTTTATTAATTTCGGAAACAAATATTTCTCAAAGTAAATCATTTATTGATATCATAATTAATATAATTCCAACTAACCCTATACAATCATTAGTTAATGGGGATATGCTTCAAATTATATTTTTTTCAATTTTATTAGGAATTTCTATAAGTTTAGTTGGTGAAAAAGGTAAAATAATAAAGAAAGCATTTGAATCCTTAAATGAAGTAGTAATGAAAATAGTTCAAATAATAATGTCTTTTGCTCCAATAGGTATTTTTGCTTTAATGGCTAATACATTTGCTACAATTGGATTTAATGCTATGCTACCTTTATTGAAATACATGTTTGTAATATTATTATCTTTACTAATTCATTCTGTTTTTGTTTATGGTGGATTATTTAAGATATTTACAAGATTAAGTTTAAAACCTTTTTTAAAACGATTTTCTAAACCTGCATCTATAGTTTTTTCTACTGCTTCTAGTAATGCTGCATTACCAGTTACTATTGATGCAGTAAATGAAATGGGAGTTGATAACTCTATTTCCTCCTTCACAATTCCATTAGGTGCAACAATTAATATGGATGGAACTGCTATAATGCAAGGAGTTGCTGCTATTTTTATTTCTCAAGTTTATAATATAGATTTAAGCTTATATGCAATATTAACTATCATAATTACTGCTACTCTTGCTTCTATTGGTACAGCTGGGGTTCCTGGAGTTGGAATGGTTATGTTATCTATGGTGTTACAATCTGTAGGTCTACCAATTGAAGGAATTGGACTTATTATAGGAATAGATAGGATATTGGATATGTGTAGAAGCACAGTTAATACTATGGGTGATTGTATTTGTACTATTATTATAAGTAAATCTGAAAATTATTTTGATGAGAACAAATATTACTCTGATTCTTTAACTGATTTAGATTGTTCTGATGATTTATATGAAAATGTATAGTCTTTTTTAATTTTAATTGAAAAATTTTTCTATACAAAGATATAAATAAATTAAGGAGTTGCATAGCAACTCCTTAATTTATTTTAAATACATCAATTGCACTTTTTAAATTATTGGAACTTTCAATTGCAATATCTGAATTTTCTTTAGAAATTTCAGAATTATTGCTAGCATCTAATATTTTATCTGTTATATTAGTAATTCCATTTGTTCCTTCTATAGTAGCTTTAGAAACAGCATCAGTAACATCAGAAATTTCTTTTATAGAATCTAATAATTCACTAGAAATTCTGCTAAATTCACTGACGATATCATTTATTAACCTACCATCACTTTCATAACTATCAATAATATTAATCATATTATTGAATTCATTTTGCAAATCATTATCCATAAACTTAATTAATCCATTTGACCCACTTATTAATCCATTGACTGAATTTGAGATTTCACTTCCTGTTTCCTTAATCTTAATTACTGATTCTTTAGATGCTTCAGCAAGCTTTCTAATTTCATCAGCAACTACTGCAAATCCTCTTCCTGCATCTCCTGCCCTAGCTGCCTCTATTGATGCATTCAATGCTAAGAGATTTGTTTGTTCAGTTATACCTATTATTATTTCTGACAACTCATATATTTTATTAATTACTTTAGTCTGATCTATGGCTTCCTTTAAAGTTTCTTTTGAGTTGTTAAGAATACTATTAGCATTCTTTAAATCCTTAGTTATAAAGTTCTTATTATCTATGGCTCTTCTGCTAATTTCATCAGATATTTTTGCTCCATCTTTTGCTTTATTATTTATAGATTCTATATTAGATTCTATATTTTGTATAGAATTATTTATTTCTTCAGTAGATGCAGCTGTTTCTTCCATAACTGCCGTTACTTCTTCTGATGTAGCTGCCATACTTTCTAAACTAATATTTAAATCATATATATTTTTGTTTATTCTATCTATTGCTACTTCAGTGTTAGTAGATTCATTTTTTACATTCTTTATTAATCCACTTAGCGATTTTTTAATAACATTAATATTTCTTAATATAATTCCAAGTTCATCTTTTCTCTTAATATATTTTTTATCAATTTCTCTTGATAAATCACCACTTGATATTATCTCCATTTCATTTACTGCTAGTTTCAAAGGTTTAACTATGTCTTTACTAATAATAACTGCTGATACTATTCCTATAAGTACACCAATAACTATGCTAGATACTAGTACAACAACTAAAGATTCAGCTATTTTTTCATTATCCATTTTTATAACTTCAGCTAATGAGCTACAATGTGCTGATAATTTATTTAAATCATATCTAAAGCCTTCCCCAATTTCTAGTTCAATTTCTTGAAATCTTTTTTTTGCCTCTTCTGCTTTACCATTCATGGCTAGTTCTACTACTTCTTTTTGTTTTTCCCTATATTTTTCAACTTTAGTGTCTATACTTATTGCAATTTTGCTAGCGTATTCATCAACATAAATTTTTCTAAATGAGCTATAAGCATTATTAAAGTCGTTCTGACTATCAAGCATATTTGTATACTCTTGCTTTTGATATGAAGGATTATCTGGATTCATAATTATTTTATAAATACTTGATTCCACTTTTGCTTCTTCATTTAGTGCATTAGATAAAGTAAATACTGAATAAAAATTCACATCATATATTTCTGACATTCTTTTATTCGAGTTATTTAATTGAGTAATTCCTATAAGTCCAATAATTATAATAATAATGTTTAATGTAAAAGTTAAAATTAATATTTTTAGTCTTACTTTTAAATTTTTAAGCATATACAAAACCCCTATCAAATAAATTCTCTCAATATAATTATCCTTTAAAATACACATTTTGTCAAAAATTAATATAAAAGGTATCTAGTAAGAATTCAGTCTTACTAGATACCTTTTAATTAGACTTCTATCTCTATAATTTTATTAAATTCTCTACTCTTTACTACATCAATTACTCTTTGATTACTAGATCCTCTATATTTTAGTGATATATTTCTTTTATCTAACTCAAATCTTCCATCTATAAGCACATCAACATATTTTAAAATACTATTCTTATTATTGCAATTTAGTATATCTTCATATAGGTATCCTGACCAAAGCCAAATACACTTATTTGTTTCACTTTTTATTCTTTTTAATAAATTATACAAATCTTTATCTCTTATTTGGTCCATAGGCTCTCCACCTAGAATATTTACTCCTACTATATTAGGATTCATTACCTGTTTTATGAACTCATCTTCAGTTTCTTTAGTCCATTTTTCTCCGTAATTAAAATCTTGCAATTCACTATTAAAACAACCTTCACACTTATTTGTACATCCACATACAAAAAGAGTAGTTCTTACTCCTGGTCCATTGCTAACATCAAATTATCTAATCTTTGCATAGTTCATATAAATCATCCTTATAAATGTAATACTCTATCGCCTATTTCTGCAGTTCTTCCTTTATTCCAAAAATTAGTTCCAATATAACCACAAGTTCTTCTCATTACTTGCATTTCTGATTCATCTCTATTTCCACAAGACGGACAATACCAACTTAATTCATCATCTAATTTAATTTCTCCAGTATATCCACATTTATAACATATATCTGGCTTAGTATTTATTTCTGCATATTGAATATTGTGATAAATAAAATTAACTATTTGTTCTATTGCCTCTAGGTTTTTTGACATATCTGGCACTTCAACATATGAAATACATCCACCTAAACTAATTCCATGGAATTGTGATTCAAACTTTAATTTACTAAAAGCATCTATTTCTTCACAAACATGAACATGATATGAATTAGTATAATATAACTTATCAGTTACATTTGGTATTATTCCAAATCTAGCTTTATCTAATTTGCAGAATCTATAAATTAAATTTTCAGCTGGTGTGCCATATAAGCTAAAACCTAGCCCTGTTTCCCTTTTCCATCTTTGACAAGTCTCATTCATATGATTCATTACATCTAAAGCGAATTTTTCCCCTTTTTCAGTAGTATGACTTTCTTTAAGCATAGCTTGAACCATTTCATGTATGCCAACATACCCTAGTGATAAAGTAGAATATCCATCTTTTAATAATTTATCTATTTTTTCACCTTTTTCCAATCTAGCAATAGCTCCATGCTGCCAATGAATTGGTGAAACATCTGAAAGAGTTCCAAGTAACATATTATGTCTTGTTAATAAAGCTTCCTTACAAAGTTCTAATCTTTGATTTAGCATATCCCAAAATAATTCCATATCTCCATCAGCTATTATAGCTATTTGAGGTAAATTTAAACTTATAACCATTTATACCGAGGGTTTCCCCTTACTTTAACACCTTTACCTAGTCGGATTAGAATATTCCTTATACCTATCTTATCGGATATTTAGTAACTCCTAATTTACTTGCTAATTCAACATACAAGTTCCCATTATTAATACCACTTACAGTTTTTCGTCCTACTCCTACAATATCACCTATTCTTGAATATGTATAACTTGATTGATTAATTAATAATTCAATTATCTTTGTAGCTTTATCTATATTCAATCTTGTTTTAGAGTTTACAGGTTTATATAACGGATATTTATCATCATCTAAAAACTTATATATTTTTCCCTTATTAATATTGCTTATATTGGTTATACTTACATTATAATCGCGTGCTATTTCAGTTAGAGCTATACTTATTTATATAATAAGACTCTTTAAAGTTTAAGTCAGTTAACTTAATATTTTGTTCTAGAATCTGAAACGTAAAATTCTCTATTCCACTCTTTCTAATTGCTCTATATAAAAACAACTGATTATTTTCATTGCAAGCTTCTTGATAATGTTCTATCCATCTCTTTATAGGTGGATTTTGAACTGTTTGCCCAATATAAATTTTATTATTTCTTAAGCAAGTTATTTTATAAATACTTCCATACTTCATTGCCTTTACCTCTATTTATATTATTACAATAAAGGTCAGTTTTAATTATTAATTTTGGAAGTATTAATTTATAGGTATCTCCTATTATATTCGTTGAACGTCTCCCTTAGTAAATTAACCTTAGGGATTTCGATGCTAATTGCCCATTTCACTTATAGAATCTATTGCTACTTTCTATAAATCTTATTATTTTTTTCTGCTCTCGCAACCGTTACATTTATTGTTTCCAATTCTGCTTTGGTATAATAAGCTTTAGGGGTTTCTAGCAATTTAAGGAGTTTTCACTTACTTCTTACGAAGCAAGGGGGCATGTTTGTTTACCCTGATTAAATCTACCATACCACTTATAATTGCCTTCTTCATCTTTCCAAGGACTTAAATGTGAACGACAACCCATTGGTGGAAATGCATTTCCTTCATAATTTTGTCTCATTATCTTAGATGATTGATAATCTGGAACTAATCTTCTTGCAGTACATTTTGCTGCTAGTTTAGTTATGTAATCATACTTACCACCTTCAAGACAATTATGTTCATCTAATAAATATACTAATTTAGGGAAAGCTTCTCCTATTTCTTGTCCCTTATAATTTTTCATTCCTTCTAATCTTTGTCTTATCATTTCTTCGCAAATTAATGCCATTTCTTTTTCATAAGGATGTCCCTCTTCTATTTCTAAATAAATAGTAGAAAAAGGTGATTGTCCATTAGTTGTTTGTAAAGTTGATAATTGATATCTTATTGTTTGAACTCCATCTTTTAGTTCTTTCATCTTAGCATCATAAGCTAATTTTTTAGCTAATTCTTCATCAGCTAATAGCTCTAAATAATGCTTATATGCTTTTTCTTCAGTAACCTTTAAATATTTTGCTAAATGTTTTACAGTAATACTTTGACCACCATATTGATTGCTTGATACTTGAGCTATTATTTGTGTTGTTACTGTACATGCAGTACTAAAAGATTTTGGTGACTCTACTAATTTTTCATTTATAACAGTTCCATTTTCAAGCATATCTTCTAAATTAATTAAGCAACAGTTAAAAATTGGTGCAAGGGTATAATCCATATCATGCCAATGAATTGCCCCTTCATCATGTGCATGAACTAAGTGGGCTGGAATAAGTCTTCTTCTTGATATATCTTTTGAAACTTCTCCTGCTATTAAATCTCTTTGAGTTGCAGCTATCACTGAATTTTTATTTGAATTTTCCTTTATTACATCTTCATTTGTTTTATTTAAAAGAGTTAGAATACTTTCATCCGTAGTATTTGTATTTCTTTTAAACGCTTGTACAGCTCTGTATCCCTCATATGCTCTAGCTGTTACAGATTGTCCATAATGAACTAATCTATCATAAACATATGCTTCTATTTTATTTATTGTAGGTGTTTCCTTCTCCTTGCGAAAATATTTTTCAGCATCATTTGCTATAAGTTTTGCTATGTCACCTAAATAAATTCCACTTCCGTATTTCATGGATTTTATAATAGCTTCTTTAATTTTTTTCTTATCGAAGTCTACTATACTTCCGTCTCTCTTAATAACCTTCATAAAATAATATAATCCCCCTTAATTTATACGAAATTTTTATAAAAACAACTCATTCTAATTATATACTAAAGTAATTTTCATTGCATTTTTTTAGTTTCTGATTATCTTTAAGAATCTTCATAGATTTGCATTTATCTCCTGTTGCTTTTGTTTTATAACTTTTTTTAAAATTTGTTATATTTTGTATGATTATTTTAATTTACTATCTATTAAATTTATTATATTTTCTGTTTGCTCATTTAAAGGTACTCCTTCATACCACTTGTTACTAGTCTTAGAGCTATCACCAAAAAATTCACTCTTTAATATTATCTCTGGTCTATATTCAAAATGTAAAATATCAAATTTCTCCCATTTTCCTCCCCAGATAAATCCATTACTCTCAAAGGCCTTTACTAGCTCTTTAGGATATACCTCTATTCTTTTACTTCCTTTAGATTTATCTACCCATTTCCAATAATCTAAATCATTTCTATTTAAATCAATGGCTATTCCATAGGCATGAGGACTAAGTCTTCCTGTATCTTGGATAACTCTAT
>JAEZAL010000070.1 GCA_023427705.1 Bacillota bacterium
GCAAAAGCACTATAAATATGATGATGAGTATTAATTAATCCTGGCATTATAACCTTGCCTTTAGCATCAATAAATTCAAAATCTTTATACTTATTCTTTAAATCATTAAAGTCTCCTACTTCTATTATTAGATTATCTTTTAACACTACAGCTCCATTTTTTATAAATGGCATATCTGCGTTTTGTGTAATAATCATACCGTTACCTATTAAAATCATTAATCTTCCCTCCAATATAAATAGAATTATTAATATTTATAGCATTTATCATGCCAATTGCTTATTATAGTTATCACCTATTTATTTTTTATGTAATTTTTTAATTTCTTGTTTTATTTATTTATTTTTTATCATATTTATAATAATAATTATCATTTTAAGAAATCAAAAAGGAGTTATCTCAAAACTATAATTTGAGATAACTATAAGAAAAGTTCCAAATAAAAATAACTAGTAGACACTATTGTTTCTACAGGTTATTTTTACTTGAAACTTATACTCTTTGTAAATAATTCACAATTTACAAGCTAATTAAAAAGGGACTTGCCTTTTTAAGACAGTCCCTTTTTGTATATTAATTGTATTAACTTTTTTATATTATCAAAATAATAAATAGCTCACTTAACTTTTTCTATATAAGGTAGCAAGTCCTATTCCTAATTTCTTAGCAGCCTTAGATTTCCCTTTAGTATCATGCCCATACTTTTCTAGGGCGTAATTGATATATTTTTTCTCTAACTCATCTAATGTCATTATGTCTTCACCTAAAATTTTATATATAGGTTCTTCATCATTATTATATTCATTTATATATTCTGGTAAAATACTTGTAGTTATTAAATTATTATCTCCAACTAAATTAATCATAAATTCTACTGAATTTTGTAGTTCTCTTATATTGCCTTTCCAATTATAATGCTTTAACTTTTCAATAACCTTATCTTCAATATCAACTTTAGGTATATTATTTATTTTACAGTATCTATCTATAAAACTTAATACCAATGGCTTTATATCTTCCTTTCTTTGAGAAAGATTAGGTAGTTCTATAGGTATTACATTAATTCTATAATATAAATCTTCTCTAAAAGTTTTTTCTTTAATCATTTCTAATAGGTTTTTATTAGTAGCTGAAATAACTCTAATATCTAAATTAATCATTTTATTAGAACCAATTTTGCAGAACTTTCTTTCTTGAAGGACTCTAAGTAATTTAACTTGCAAAGCTAGTGGCATATCACCAATTTCATCTAAAAATATAATACCGCCATTAGCTAGCTCAAATTTTCCAACTCTTCCTGTATTACTTGCTCCACTAAAAGCACCTTTGGCATAACCAAAAAGTTCACTTTCTAATAGTGGTTCTGGTATTGCTGCACAATTAATAGCAATAAATGGTCTATTTCTTCTATTACTTTGTGAATGTATAGCTCTTGCTATAACCTCTTTTCCTGTACCACTTTCACCTGTAATAAGTATTGATGAAGTAGAATTTGCTATTTGGGAAATTTTTTTCTTAATGCTTTTCATAGATTCAGAATTTCCAATTATCGAATCTAATCCCACTTCCCCCCAAACATTATTTTTGGTTTCATTTATACATTTATCTTTATTGCATATTTTATTTAATATAACTATACTGTTATAATTATAAGAACTACTATTAATATCTAAAATTTCGCCTATTCCATCAAATTCCAAATCCCTATAATTAATTATAATTTTATTTTCAGTTTTATCTAAGTACACTTTTACTTCTTCTAAATCTTTATTTCCTATATTTAAAGCTTTTCTCACATAATTATTGGCATAAATTACACTATTATTAGAATTTAGAATTATAATCCCATCACTTATCCTATTAGCAATATTTTCAATAAATTTTTCTTCCATACTACCACCTTTATCCCATAGTATTTATAAACGTCTCTTGATTATATGTTACCATTTTTGCCTTAATTCTACAAACAAAAAAAGCAGCATTTAATATTTAAATTAAATGCTGCTTTTATAATCAATTATTATTTATTTTCTTCAAATACATAAATGGTATTAAGGAATACATAGCTGCCGATTTAACTATTTCACTTTTCCAAGTTCTTTCATTAGGAGCATGGGCTTGTTCTTCATGACCTGGACCAAAACCTATACATGGAATATTATATCTTCCCATTATTGATACTCCATTTGTTGAAAATGTCCATTTATCTACTATTGGCTCAGATTTAAAAAGTATTCTATAAGTATCTACTAAAGTTTGACAAACATTGTGTTCTTCTTCTATTAACCAGGTTGGAAAATATGCCTTAGTATTATATAAAAGTCCTGTATAAGATTTTTTATTATAATCATACATTGTAACTTTTGCATTAGCCTTTTTTACAGAACTTAAATTTCTTATTTCTTCTAATGCTGATTCATAAGTTTCTCCATAAGTTAATCTTCTATCTATTGAAATGCTACATCCATCTGGAACAGCACATCTTGATGGTGATGAATAAAAAATTTCTGAAACTGTTAGTGTTCCCTTACCTAAAAAATCATTATTCTTTAATTTATCATCTAATTTCTTTAATTCGTTAAGTATAGGAGCCATTTTGAATATTGCATTTTCTCCTCTTTCTGGTGCAGAACCATGGCAACTTAAGCCTGATGTACTAATCTTAATTTCCATTCTTCCTCTATGCCCTCTGTTTATATTACATCCTGTTGGCTCTGTAATGACAACAAATTCTGGCTTTATCTTATCTTCATTAATTATATACTGCCAACACAATCCATCACAATCTTCTTCTTGTACTGTGCAGGTAACTAGTAATGTGTAGTCATCCAAAAGGTTTAAATCTTTAATAATTTTCCCAGCATATATCATGGCCACAATACCACCACCTTGATCGCTAGTGCCTCGTCCTAAGATAATTTCCTCATCCTCATCACCTTCATAAGGATTATAATTCCAAAGGCTTGCATCACCAACTCCAACTGTATCTACATGTCCATCCATAGCTATTAAATGGCTTCCCTCTCCGATATATCCTAAAATATTTCCCATTGGATCTATTTCTACCTTATCAAAACCTACCTTTTCCATTTCACTTTTTATCCTTAGTATCTTATATTCTTCATTACAGCTTTCACAAGGTATAGCTATTATTTCTCTTAAAAAATTACTCATATCATCTTTATATTTCTCTGCACATTTTTTAACCTCTTCAGATATAAATCTATAATCCATATCGTCCCCCCCACTATAAATTCTAAATATATCTATTGGAGCTGTCGCAACAGCTCCTTAATTAAAAATATAGAATGTAAAATGTATAATTGTTGATGTAATTTTAAATAAATTACTAAATATATAGTTCAGAAAATCATAATAGAATTTCATTATTCATTTTACATTGTGCGACAGCAACTATACCAAAGATCATTTTATTTTTTCTCAATTGTAATAAATTTCTTATAGTCATCTAGAGTATCTATGTCTTGAAGGAATAAATCGTTATCTATATCTATATATTTAACCTTATCTTTATTATTCTTTATAACTTCTCTTCCTCCTACATCTCCCTCTAGTTCATCTAGTTGAAATTTTAAATAATTAGGAAAAATAATTGGACTTCCTATCTTATCTTTGACCTTAGGTATTATTATATTATCTTTAAAGTTTAAAGAAGACTCTACTAATTTATTTATTGAAAAACTATCTATAAAAGGTTGATCACCACAAAAAAACATAAAGTTTTTATCTAAATCAGCTTTAGTTAATCCAAGTTTTATAGCATTACTTTGTCCATAAATAGCATTGTCATTTATAACTACTTTCAATTTTTCTTTAATTCCAAGGTTAATAATACTATCTTCTCTTGCAACTAGAATTATATTAGAAATATTACTCTTCTTTATTTCTTTAATTACTTTTTCAAGAATAGTTTCTTCTCCGATTTTCATTAGCAACTTATCTTTTCCCATTCTTCTACTAAAGCCTGATGCTAAAATTATTCCGTTCATTTTCCCACATCCTTATTTTTAGAGAAAGTTCTTTTAAGGTTATACCTCTTTATTAAATATTATCATGAATTAACTGCTATATTTTAGCAAATAGGTTTTCTACAGCCTTTCTAGCTTCAAATACAGTCTTTTCTTCATCTATAGTAGTAAGTTTTCCATCTTTAACTACTACTTTTCCTGCTATTATAGTGTAATCTACAGGAGCCTTAAATCCTAATGTACCTAAAATTGACTTTGGATCATATTCTGCTCCTATAAATTCTATTCTATTAGAATTTATCATAAATAAATCAGCAGCTTTTCCTACTGAAAGTTCTCCTAAATCTTTTCTTCCAAGAACTTTAGCACTACCATTAGTAGCTAATTTTAATATATCATAACCTGTTGGTGCATTATTACTCCACTTTGATCTATGAAGCAAATAGCAAACTCTTAGTTCTTCTAAAAGATTTGAGCCATCATTACTTGCACTTCCATCAACAGCTAATCCTACTGGAACTCCCAATTTAATCATTTCTGGAATTCTTGCTGTTCCTGATGATAATTTCATATTAGAAATTGGACAATGTGCTACTCCTGTTTGTGTTCTAGCTAAAACATTAAGTTCATCAGTATTGAAATGAATACCATGAGCATACCATACATCACTACCAATCCAATTAAGAGTGTCCATATATTCAAGAGGCCTCATATTAAATCTTTCAAGTGTGTATTTTTCTTCATCTCTTGTTTCTGCCAAATGGGTATGAAGTCTTACATTATATTTTCTAGCTAAAGCAGCACTTTCTTTCATAAGTTCTGCTGTAACATTAAATGGAGCACATGGTGCTAATGCTACTTGTCCCATAGAAAATTCCTTAGCATCATGATATTTTTTTATTAATCTTTCTGAATCATATAAAACTCTATCCGTTCTTTGTACAACTGAGTCTGGTGGTAATCCACCATCTTTTTTACTTAAATCCATGCTTCCTCTAGATGCATGAAATCTTATTCCAAGTTCCCTAGCAGAATTAAACTGCTCGTCAATAAGTGTTTCTTCAGCTTTTTCAGGGAAAAGATAATGATGATCAAAACAAGTTGTACAACCATACTTCATTAATTCACCCATACCTACTAAAGAACTATATCTTATTGATTCAGAAACTATACCCTTCCATATTTCATATAGTGTAGTTAACCAATCAAAAAGCTCCATATTTTGAACTTGTGGCAAGTTTCTAGTAAATGTTTGAAAAAGATGATGGTGACTATTTATAAGTCCTGGGTATACGTACATACTTTTAGCATCTAT
>JAEZAL010000170.1 GCA_023427705.1 Bacillota bacterium
TAGGAGCTCCTCTAAATTTTAAAAATGTACTATTTAATTGTGCCTACATAATATTTAATGGAAAATTACTTGGAATTGTTCCAAAATCATATGTTCCAAATTATAGTGAATTTTATGAAAAACGTTGGTTTAGTGAAGGTCTTGGTATAATTGATGAAAAAGTTGATTTTGATTTTCAAAAGGATGTACCATTTGGAACTAACTTAATCTTTAATTCTGGTAAGTATACGTTTGGATTTGAAGTTTGTGAAGACCTTTGGGTTACTATTCCACCTAGTTCTCATCTTTCACTTTTAGGAGCAAATATCATAGGAAACTTATCTGCTTCTAATGAATTAGTAAGTAAAAAAGATTATAGAGAAGCTTTAATTTCAAATCAAAGTGCTAGATGTATGTCTGCATATATTTATTCTTCAGCTGGCGTTCATGAATCAACTACTGATTTACTATTTAGTGGCCATTTACTTATTGCTGAAAATGGAACAATGCTTAAAGAAAATGAAAGATTCCAAAGAGATAATCAAGTTATTTATTCTTACATAGATATATTTAGACTAAATAGTGAAAGGCTTAAAAATATAAGTTATAGAGATGCTTCAAGAATTACACCTTTTGATGCTAAAATAATTAATTTTAATTATAAGGAAAATAATATAGATAACTTTGATAGATATATAGATAAGCATCCTTTTGTGCCTTCTAATACTATTCAAAGAGAAGAAAGATGTAAAGAAATATTTAATATTCAAGCCTCCGCACTAGCAAAGAGATTGGAACATACTAACTTAAAAAAAACTGTTATAGGTATATCTGGAGGACTTGATTCTACCTTAGCATTACTTGTAGTTGTAAAAACATTTAAACTTTTAGGTATAGATAATAAAAATATAATTACAATAACAATGCCTGGCTTCGGTACTACAGATAGAACATATAACAATGCACTAACACTATGTAAAGAACTAGGTTGCGATTTAAGAGAAATTAATATAGTAAAAGCTGCTTTACAGCACTTTGAAGATATAGGTCATGATAAAGATATTCATGATGTAACATATGAAAATGTTCAAGCTAGAGAAAGAACCCAAATTCTTATGGATTTAGCTAATAAAGAAGGTGGACTATTAATTGGTACTGGTGATCTTTCAGAACTTGCTCTAGGATGGTGCACTTATAATGGAGATCATATGAGTATGTATTCTGTTAACCCATCAATCCCAAAAACTTTAGTTAGATACCTTGTTAGATATGTAGCTGAAAAAGAATCGACTAAAGAAGTATCTGAAACATTATTAGATATACTAGATACTCCTGTTAGTCCAGAGTTACTTCCAAAGTCTGATAGTGGTGAAATAACTCAAAAGACAGAAGATATAGTTGGCCCATATGAATTACATGACTTTTTCTTATATCATTTTATTAAGCATGGCTCTTCTAAAGAAAGAATTCAATTCTTAGCAGAAGAAGCATTTAAAAATGATTATAGTAAAGAAGAAATACAAAAATGGTTAGATAAATTTATATATAGATTCTTTACTCAACAATTTAAGAGAAGCGCATTGCCTGATGGTCCAAAAGTTGGTACTATCTCATTAAGCCCACGTGGTGATTGGAGAATGCCTTCTGACGCTTCTTTTAACTCATTTAAATAATAAATAAAATAAGAATCTGATCTGCTGGAAGTTTATATTATTACTTCTGCTCATCCGATTCTTATTTTTTTATTTTAAGTTTTTTCTATACTGTAATGGTGTTTTTCCTTTTAATTGTACAAATTTATTTATAAAATAATCTGTATTATTATATCCAACTAATTCTGCAATTTTATATATTTTTTCATTACTATTAATTATTAATTCTTCAGCTCTGTCAATTCTATATGAATTTAAATAATCTTTAAATGACATATTATATTCCTTTTTAAAGACTTGTCCTAAATATGCGCTATTAATATAATATTTTTCTCCTAAAGATTTTAAACTTAATTTCTCCATATAGTGTTCAGCTATTTCCTTATCTATATGATGTAAAATCCCTTTAGAATTACTTTGTCTAATTTGAAATAAATAATTTGAGAACTCTAAAGAAAATTTCTTTAAATATTTTGAACTACCTCTACTTATATGTTCCTTAAATGCTCCTAAGCTTATATATTGAACAATTTTTTGTTGATCAACATCCTCATCTATATTTTTAGCTATATTTATAAGATTACATAGTAAGTAGTTAATATTTATAGTTATCATATCTATATCTATAAAATGATTTTTAAAGCTAATATAAAAATTATCAACACATTCTATTATTTTCCCTTTATTATTTTCATCAATTGCTTTAATTAAATCATCCATATATTTAATTTCTATTGTATATCTTTTATCATTATTAATTATGTCATCATAATAAGAAATATTCTCATCTATTGAGAAATTTGAAAACATTCTTGCTATGATAGATGACTTATATGATATTTCAAGCTCTTCTATATTAAAAACTTCTTGTCCTATGTAAATATAAAAGTCATATTTATACCCTTCTCTTATATAATTAGTAAGTTGTTCTATATATTCTTTTTCACTAATATTTTTTTCTCTTGATAGTCTTTTTTCATAAATAAAACCAATATCATAACAATCTTTTTCATTAATTACATCATATACAACATTGTATTGATTTTCCCCTAACCAATCTAATATCCTTTTATATAATTTATGTTGCCCTAACTTTTTTTCTTCCTGAGATAAATTTATAAATTTATTATCACTATAATTTACTTCTATATTTATATATCTAAGTTTACTTTTAGGATTAAATCTTTGCTTTACATAATTTAAGCCTTCTTTATCATATAATCCCAGAATTAATTCACTTAAATACTTATTATATATAAGTTTTTCATTATTTTGTCTTTCTTCTTTTTCAAGAAAAGCATCAGTATAGTTCTGCTGCATTTTTCTTAAGGAATTAATAAGTTCTTCTCTTTGTATTGGTTTTAAAATATAATCATGAACATTATACTTAATTGCTTTTCTAGCATATTCAAACTCACTAAATCCGCTTAATACAATAAAATTAATTTCTCTATCAATATTCTCAATTATATATTCTATAAGTTCAAGCCCATCCATTTTAGGCATTCTAATATCCGTTATTACTAAATCTATTTCTTTTTCTTTTATTTTTTCTATAGCATTTAATCCATTTTCAGATTCATCTACAATTTCATACCCATACTTTTCCCAATCAATTAAAACCTTTAATCCTTGCCTAATAAATGGTTCATCATCTACTATTAAAGTTTTAATCATAAAATCTCTCTCCTTTTAAACTCGTCTATAGATATTTTTATTGTAATGTCTGTTCCTTCATTTTCCTCACTTTCAATTTCAAAATATACATTATTATTAAAGTACATTTTCATTCTCAAATATGCATTAAAAATACCTATACTTTTTTCTTCACTTAATGAATCAAAACTCGAATTTTCTATTCTCGTTCTTATTTTTTCTAACAAACTATTTGATATCCCTTTTCCAGTATCTGAAATTTCAATATATAAAAACTCTTCATCACTAAAAATAGACACACTTATCCCTGCATTATATGGTATCTTTTCTATTCCATGTATACATGAATTTTCAACAAAGGTTAATACAGATAACTTTGGAATTTTATACTTCTTACATTCTTCTTTAATATAAAAATTATAAGATAACTTTTCTCCAAATCTATATCTTTGTATATTAATATAATTATTTACAAAGATCATTTCTTCTTCAATAGTTATGTTATCTTCCCCCCAATTTATTGTTTTTCTAAGTAATAAAGAAAGTTTTTCTATTATTTCTGCTGTTTCATCTTCATTTTTAATAAGACTTCTCATTCTTATAGTTTCTAGTGTATTAAACATAAAATGAGGATTAATTTGGCTTTGTAATGCTTTAAGCTCTGCTTGTTTTTTTGCTAACTGAAGAATTTTTTTCTCTGCATCTTCTTTAAAAACAACTTCTATTAATTGTTTAATTTTTAAAACCATTAAGTTATAACTTTTTATTAAACTACCAATCTCATCATTTCCCTCAACAGTTTCTATTATATAAAACTCTTCATTTTCTACTTTATTTAAATAAGTACTTATTATTCTTATTCTATTTATTAATGATTTTGATATTAAACTTATTATTATAGTTGGAAACAATAAGTTAAATATAATTAAACTAGCAAAAAGTTTACCTGATCCTTTTAAAACTAAAAATGTCTTCTCATCTTCCTCAGTAAATATAATATCCCATTCATTCCTAGATTCATATAAATTTAATTTTTGCTTAATTAAAATATCATTTTCATCTATTATATCTATCTTTTTAAAATCTTCTTTAGGAGAATAAATCCCTTTATTGGATAATAGTATTAAATCCTTATTAACTATATATAAAGTTTCATTCATTTGCTCATTTAATATATTACTTAATAAAGCTTCATAGTTTATATCTATCTTTACAATCTTTTCTTTACCATCTTTAAAATAATTAATCTTTCTAACAACACTTATAGTTCTCGGAGATATAGGATCTGCATATAATTTTCTACTTTCATCATATTCCACTGTAATAGTTGTACTTTTACTATTTTCATGAAACTGCTTGTACCACTCTTTATTTCTAACTTCTGGTGTTAATTTAAATATATTAGCACTATTAATTATACTATTATTATCCACATAAATATTTATACTAGATATGTGTTGTGGATTATAGTAATCTTTCAGTACAGTATCTCTTAAAAGCATAAAATATTTATCGTAATATTCAACAGGTGTATTATAATTAGTTGATATTATCGTATTTAAATCTTCATCAGAATTTATATGGTTACTAAGCATAATACATTCTTCTATAACTCGATTTAAATTATAAGTTACTCTATCAATTACATGTTCAATATTAATTCTCTTTTCCTTCTTTTCATTATTTCTAACTGTATATAACATTATAAAGTTACTTACAATCATAGGAATTAATACACAAATAACATATATCATTAATAATTTAGATTTAATGCTAGCATTATTTAATACACCTTTAATTTTCATAAATTTACCCTTACCTCTAATAATTTTTAAAATTAGAACTTATCCTCTGTCGTAAATGGTGAAGCTGGCAATCCCTCTTTATTATAAAAATTTATATAGCTTGCTCCATCTTTAAACGCATATCGTACTGATTTAGGATTCTCAACCTTATTACTCCAAACTTCTATATAATCATCTTTAATATTTGCATTAGCTTGGTAATAGATATTATCCTCTCCACATATTTCGAAGTTTTTTAAATCTCCTCTTATATTGAGTAATTGACTCTTACTGTTTTCAAAAAATATATCTATTTTATTTTTATTTTTTTTAGCTTCCTTATATAAAGGTCCATTACAAACTATATCTTCTCCATAAAACTTATTAATAGCTAATAATGATAACCTTCTTGCTACTTCCTTTTTATTAAATGGGTGTAGCTCATTATTTTCTCCAATATCTATTGTGACAACCATTCCTGTATTAATATTTTTTAATGATCTTCTTTGAGCTTCCCTTAATCTTGCCCAGTTAATATCAACTGATACATTAGATGGATCAGAATAGTTTGCTAATTGAACATATAAGAAAGGAAATTCTCCTATCTCCCAGTTACTACGCCATTCTTTTACTAAGCTTTCAAATAAATCTTCATAATCATCTGGATATCCTGTATTAGATTCTCCTTGATACCAGATTACTCCTGATATAGCATAATCTCTTAATGGATAAATAACTGAATTATATAACCCTGTAGGCATATATTCAAAATGAGTTCTATCAAAATTACTATCCATCTTACATCCTATTTTGTATTTCCACCCACCAGATAATTCAATTTCTTCATTATCAAAAACTAATTTATAAGGCTTATCACCTATAAAACCTCCTATACTAGTACAACTTGTTACTCGTAAGGCTATTATATTTCTTCCTTCTTTTAATAAATCTTTACTTACAATATATTTTCTTGGTGGATATCTATATTCAGTTTTTCCAACTAAAGTTCCATTTATATAAGCTTCATCAGCATCTATAATATTTCCTAAATAAAGTTTAGCTTCAGAATCTGATAAGCTTTTAGATAAATAAAATTCTTTTCTAAACCATACTACACCGTTTACTTTGTCTAAGACTGTGTCTCTCCACATTCCAGGGATTACAAATTCACCCCAATTATAATCATCTAGATTCTCAAGATTCCATTTATTTAATCCTTCATCTATTAAATCCCTTGTTTCAAACCAAGAATTTATTCTATCATCATCTTCCTTTTGTTTGCTTTTAACATAATTTTCATCCTTACAACTAGCGATTAAATCGTCCAATCTATTAAATTTTTTCAATTCTTCTTCACTAATCCAAGATTCTATTGGCGTTCCTCCAACTGCTGTTGAAATTAAGCCAATTGGAACTTTATATCTGTTATATAGTTCTTTAGCAAAGAAATATCCTATGGCACTAAACTCTAGCACTGCATCTCCAGTTGCTGATTTCCAAGTTCCATCTTCTAAATCTTCTTGTGGCCCTTGAAAATTATAGTTTTTACTAGCTAAAAATTGTCTTATATTACTATTCGAATATTCTGATATTTCTTCTTGATATAACTCCATTACTCTTTCTATAGGTAATTCCATATTTGATTGCCCACTACATAACCATACATCACCAATTAAAATATCTTTAATTCTCATTTCATTTTCACTTATTATTACCATATCATAAGGTCCACCAGGTTGTAAATCATTTAATTTAACCTGCCATCTACCTTCACGATCTGAATATGTTTCATAAATTTCATTTAAAAACTTAACTTTTATTTTTTTATTCTTTTGCGCTTTTCCATATATCTTAGTTTTATTTCCTCGTTGGATAACCATACCATCACTTAAAATGCTGGATAAACTAATATCACTCATAGTTATTAATCCTTTCAAACTATATATTTCTATACTCAAGCCATAAGAAATCAGCGTAATTTTCACTTTTATATCCATTACTAGTTGCATACATTCCTATAGTACATCCTACAAAGCCACCTGCAACTTCTGTACTTAAATAATTAGAATCTACCTCTTCAGTTAATAAATAGTATTCAGCTCCATTGTTACTATAATAAAAATCTAACTTTTTATTTCTATTAATTATTTTCAAAAATACTCTCTCAAAATCTATATTTATTTCTTTAACTAATTCTTTATTTCCGTTAATGTATTTAACAACCCTTAATATCTTTTTACCTTCTTTTATAGAATAATCATATATAAGATTATAGAGGTTATTTTGAACTATTGCTAATCCTGCACTTTCATACTCACTTTTTGGATTAAATTCCATCATTGTAGAAATTAAATAATTATCTTCTTCCTGTCTTATACTTATATAAGCTGGATTTTGTAAATCCTTTATGGTTGCTTCCTTTAGATACAATCTTAATGAACCTTTTCTCTTATTAAAAGAATATAAATTTTCACTTGGATTTCTTAAAACTAAAAATCTATAATCTAATTTATCACCATAGAAATGGAAGCAACTATCCTTTATTTCTTTTTTATGTTCTTTAATATTTATTTCTTGTGAAGGCTGTAGTATACCTTTCCCTTTATTAATTACAGGCC
>JAEZAL010000190.1 GCA_023427705.1 Bacillota bacterium
AGATATGAATAATGGAAGTTTAATACGAAAACAAATTGTAACTAGTGATAAAGCTATTTCTAGCTTATATAGTTTTTTAGAACCAACTTATATAGAAGTAGTCGATGGAATGGCATCTATATTAATAAGTGATTCTAATAATGGAGATTTTAAACTATTTGCAGTTCATAGAAACTTAGAAATTAAACCTAATATGTACTTTAATATTATTTCAATGACAGAGAAAACTACATTTAATTTAATAATACCATCTACCTATAATCTTAAACTTGAATTTTTAAATCCACCATATGTTTATAATAGAATATTGCCTACAATAAATATACCTGAAATAATGGCTTATTATTATACAATAAAAAGCCCTAAGTATAAATTTAAAGGAGAACAACATAATTTATATGAGCTAACATTTGTTGATAATGGAACTTTAGACACATCAATTGATGGAGTTAAATATACATTAAATTCATCTGATCTAATTATTTATGGCAAAAATCAATTTCATACACAAGCTGTAAATAATGATTCATCTTGTTCTTATTTAACTATTATGTTTGATATGAAATGTGATGATGATACTTTAATTTGTAATAAAGTATTTCATTGTAGAAAAGAATTGTACAAGGCTGTAAGAACATTTGCAAAGAATATATCAAGTACAATACCATATACTGAAAACCTAATTTTAAGCAATCTTCATGAAATTATAATTAGATTATTCCAATATGATTACCTGGGAGTAGATGATACTAAACTACCTACAGAAGTACAACAACATTTCCAAGATGAGTTGTTAGAAGGGATATTAAAATATATTGATGATATGGTTTGTTCACCAATTACTATTGAAGAACTTTGTAGTAAATTCTCAATATCTAGATCATCTTTGCAAACCTTATTTAAAAATAATTTAAATACATCGCCAAAGAAATATATTAATGATTTAAAACTAACCAAAAGTAAGCAATTAATTAAAGAAAATAAGTACACCATTAGTGAAATAGCTTTTATGTTAGGATTTAATTCAATACATTATTTTTCTAGAGCATTTACTCAGCATTATGAAATAAGACCTAGTGAATATGCACAAAATGTATATAAAAAATAGTTTGAGTTGTTAAAAAACAACCCAAACTAAGAATGTATAATGAAAAATGTAAAATGTAAAATTGAGGTGGAAACTCCTAAAGGAGTTTCTTAATTTAATATATTATTAGTAATTTGGAACAAATTACATCAATAATTCTACATTTTACATTCTACATTTTACATTGCACGATAGTGCATTATATAATATTTTGTATTGAATATCTGGAAATAGTTATTACTACATTTTTAGAAACTTCAACTTCAGCCGTTTCTTTTCCTACAGAAACTATTTTCCCATAAATACCACCACAAAACATTATTTTCATTCCTGGTTTTAACTCTAAGTGAATATCTTTTAATTCAGAAGTTCTTTTTTTAATATTTCTTGCAGATATAAATATTAGTATTAGAGCAATTATTCCAGCTAAAACTGCAATAGTAATGCATGTCCATAAAACTACTTCCCAATTTATCATATTAGATACCATCCTCACATTCTATATCTTCATGAGCTATAAATTCAAATTTTACAACTCCATTTTTACCTACTTCAATTGCTGATTCTGTTAAGGAATACAAATCTTCCATAAAGTCTTTACCCATAGATATTTCTAAAGCCATAGGGAGGTTTGTACCACCTATTACTTCCATAGGTTTTTTTATTTCTGTCTTTATTTCAACTAAAGTTTTAAATGGAGAACCTCCAGCTAAATCACTAAGAGCTAAGATACTTTCACAATGATTTAAATTTTTTAGTGCCAAATAATATTTTTCTCTTAGAGTTTCTATTGTATCAATTTCTTCAAAATCAATATATTCTACATTACTAGGTTCCCCTGCAATTAAGTTTAATGATGTATGCAATCCTGATGCAAAATTTCCGTGACCACTTATTATTAATCCTATCATATTTATATTCTCTCTCCTATAATCAATATGCAATATTTTATTTATTAAGTTTATTTACAAGTATAAGGATATAGTGTAACTCCTTTAACAACACGATTAACCTCTCCGGATGGACAAGGATTATCAGGTGTTAAGCCCATTGATAAAGATTTTAAAACTGATAAAGTTTGAGCAAAAGTAATATAAGCTAAACCTAATTCAACATTATTTAAATTATGATTAACATTATAAGAATAAGTATAATCTGCTAATGATTCTAATTCAGCATTAGGCTTATTAGTAATTATGACTAGTTTGTTTTTCTTTCTTTCGCCACTTAGTTCCTTTATTAAATCAAGCTCATATTTATAAGTAAATTCATCATCACTAACATATACAACTATTAATGTTGAATCATCAATTATTGATTTTGGACCATGTCTAAAGCCTAATGGAGTATCAAAGATTGCTACTGTTTTACCAGCAGTTAACTCAAGCATTTTTAAAGATGATTCTTGAGAAATTCCCTTTAAAACATTGCTTCCTAAATATACAATTCTATTAAAATCATATTCATTAACTATATTAGAATTAGTTTCAAAACCATTGTCTAAGAAGTTTTGAGTTGCTGAAGATATATCTTTAATTATCTCAGACTTTTCATCCAATTTATCAAGATTGAAACAAAGATATGCAGCTAAATACATATTAGTGAAGCTAGATGTCATAGCAAAAGATTGATCATGAGTTTCATCAGTAAGATTTATTGCATAACAATTTTTAAGAGTTTCCGTCATTTTAGAAAGTGAACCATCTTTATTACAAGTAATAAATAAGTTGTATAAGTTGTTAGAAACACTACTTGCAGCTTCAACAGCCCCTATAGATTCTGGCGAATTCCCAGAACGACCAAAGCTTATTAATAAAGTTGGCTTATTTCTTGATATATAAACTTCAGGTGCAGAAACTATATCAGTTGTTGCATAAGACTTAACTTTATAATTTAATTCTTTATTTAAATAAGAATATAAAGCATTTCCTACGAATTCACTAGTACCTGCTCCAGTAAATATTACATCAAAGTCATCACAATTAATAACTTGGTTAATAAAATCTTGTATAGATTCTTTATTTTCTTTTATTTGAGTTAATGTTTTTAACCATGTTTTAGGTTGTTGATATATTTCTTTTAAAGTAAATATAGAAGAATTTTTATTCATTTCTTTCTCATCAATATTAAAAATGTTCATATGAATTTCCCCCGTTTTTCTCAATTATGGATTGTAATTCTAATTATAATAAAGAGTAATTTAAATTCAATGGAAGTGCTAAAAGATATAATATTTCTGTTAAAAAGTGCAAATATTAGAATATTAAACTTATGTATAATTATTAATGAAATGTACAAGGAGGTATATCATGTTAATACAGAGTAAAAAGGTTTGGGTTGCTGATCAATTTATACCAGCTCAAATTGAAATTGATGATAATAAAATAGTTAATATCTATACCTATAATGAAAAAGAAGTTAATTATGATTATGGAAATAAAAGAATTGTGCCTGGATTTATAGATATTCATTGTCATGGTGCTTATGGATTTGATACAAATGATGCTAATGAAGAAGGGTTGAGAAATTGGACAAAAGGAATAGTAAGTGAAGGAGTAACATCAATACTACCAACTACTATAACACAAAGTAAAGAAGTACTTACTAATGCATTAGCTAATGTAGCTAATGTAGTAGAAGAAGGGTACGAAGGAGCAGAAATATTAGGAATTCATTTTGAGGGTCCTTATCTAGATATGGAATATAAGGGTGCTCAACCAAGGGAATACATTGTTAAACCTACTATTAAAGAATTTCAATATTATCAAAAAGTAGCAAGGGGATTAATAAAATATGTAACTTTAGCAACTGAAATAGATGAAGATTATTCTCTTACTGAGTATTTATATAATAATGAAATAGTAGTCAGTATAGGACATTCTGCAGCTACATATGAAGAAGCAATACTTGCTTTTGCTCATGGTGCTAGATCACAAACCCATGTATATAATGGAATGACTCCATTTAATCATAGAAATAATGGACTAGTAGGAGCAGCATTAAGAATTAAAGGAATGTATGGAGAAATAATTTGTGACGGTAATCATTCAACTACTATGGCATTATATAATTTCTTTAATTCTAAGGGGCCAGATTATGGAATTATGATTACAGATGCTTTAATGGCTAAGGGATATGAGCCAGGTTCAAAGTTTACTTTTGGAGGAAATGAAATAGAAATATATGAGGATGGAAGTGCTCATTTAACAGAAACTAAGGGATTAGCTGGTTCAACTTTAAAGATGAATGAAGGGCTTAGAATACTAGTAGAAGAGGCTATGGTTCCGTTTAACTATGCTATAAATTCCTGTACTATTAACCCAGCAAAATGCTTAGGAGTTGATAAACGAAAGGGAAGAATAGGGGTAGGTTATGATAGTGACCTAGTAATTCTTAATAATGATTATTCAGTACATCAAACATATTGTTTAGGAAAGGCGATGTTATAGTGAAAAAAGATGTTTCAAGTTTATCAGGAAATAACATTTATCTAGATAGATATGGCGATACAGTTTATTATAATATCTTTGATAAAAATGCTTACATTGTATCTAAGCAAATTGAACCGAAATTTAAGATATTTTACAATAGGTATTCTATTATATGTATAGTGGTTATTTTGTTAGGAGATTATTTTCATACATGGCAAAATACATTGCTAGTAGGTATAGGAGCTTTAGTTTTAGTAGAGTTATATTTTAGACTTTTCTTTTTGAAAAAGTTAAAGGTAATTAAGAATTTTAAGAGAGAACGTAAAACTTCAATATTAGAAAATACAATTAAAAGTAAAGAAAAAGAAAAAACAGTAATGAAGGCATGTGCCTATTCACTTTTAGGTATTCTTATTATTATTAATGCAATACAACAAAATTATAATTTAATATTTTTGATTTTGAGTGGAGTTATAGCAATATATAGTTTTTATATTGGAATAATTAATACTATTGCTTTTAGCAAAATGAAGAAACTATAAATTACTATTTAAATAAAGCTAATTTAGAAGGAGAAGTACTATGGAATTAATGACTACAAAACAAATATTAAAAAAAGCTCAAGAGGAACATTATGCAATAGGAGCATTTAATGTTGAGAATATGGAAATGGTAATGGCAGTTATTAGTGCAGCAGAAGAAATGAATGCACCTGTAATTATGCAAACTACTCCATCTACAGTGAAATATGCTGGGCTTGATTATTTCTTAGCAAATGTAAAGGTAGCAGCAAGCAGAGCAAATATACCTGTTGTTATGCATTTAGATCATGGGTCAAGCCTTGAATTAGCATCACAAGCTTTTAGGACTGGCTATACTTCAATTATGATAGATGGTTCTCATGATGATTTTGAAACTAATATAAAGCTATCTAAATCAGTTGTAGATATGTGTAAACCATCCGGAATTGCTGTTGAGGCTGAACTTGGAAAGGTTGGAGGAAAGGAAGATGACTTAGATGGTGGTGATGGAGATATATATACAGATCCATTAGAAGCTAAGGAATTTGTTCAAAGAACAGGAGTTGATTCATTAGCAATTGCTATAGGAACAGCTCATGGAATGTATAAAGGAGAACCTAAATTAGACTTAGAAAGGTTATCAGCAATAAGAGAAGTTGTATCAGTTCCACTAGTATTACATGGTGGATCAGGAATTCCTGATTCTAAAGTTCAAGAAGCTATTAGAAGAGGAATATGCAAAGTTAATTATGCTACAGAACTTAGAATTGCATATACAAGTGGAGTAAATAGATATCTTTCAGAAAATCCAGAAGAAATAGATCCTAAAAAATATAATAAGGCTTGAATTGATGAAGTTAAAAAATTTGTAATAGATAAAATGAAAGTATGTGGATGTGTAAATAAAGCTTAAAAATAAATAATAAGATTTTAATCTAATTTTAATCTTTCTTATAGTTTAGATTAATTTTACAAAAGTATTATATAACCATAATAAATATAAAAATTAATTATGGAGTGAAGTAAAATGGAAAGAAATGAAATGATTGAAATCTTAATGGGAAAAGGTAATATAACTCGTAGAGAAGCTGAAGAAGCACTTGAAAAGTGTGATTGGGATCTTTTAGATGCTATTTTCTACTTAGAGAGAAATGGCAAATTTGAAGAGAATAATACTACAACAATAATTGAAGTAAAAGAAAAAGATAATAAAAAAGAAAACCATAAAAAGCATGAAGATAAATGTGGTGGGTTTGGAGAAATTGTTGGTAAAATATTTAAATTTATAGGGAATGCTATTAAAAAGGGAAATGAAAATTACTTTGAGATTAGCAAAGAAAATGAAAAACCTATAAAAATATCATTAACAATATCAGTTCTTTTACTAGTATTTCTATTTTGGGCAGTTGCTATATTATTAGTAGTTGGATTATTCTATGGATATAGATACTCAATATCAGGTCCTAATGTAAAATATAATGGAGTAAATGATGCTTTAGGAAAGGTATCAGAATCAGCAGATAATATAAAAAGGAACTTTAAAGAAGGATATAATAAATAGTATACATGGCTATAGAAGAGGATTTGATGTTTTCAAAGTCTCTTCTTTTTTGCTTTAATGTATAAAAGCAATATTCTAAATGATATAATTTAATATATATGGGAAAATATAGTTTTATTTATACCATAGCTATGGAGGATTATTTATGGAAGAAAATATTAAGCTTATAGAAAAATTGAAAGATAAAGCGAATATAAGCTATGAAGATGCCAAAGAAGCATTAGAAAATAGTGATTGGGATATTTTAGATGCCATGATATATCTTGAGAAAAAAGGAAAAATAAAAAAGCCTTCAACAAGCACTTTTTATACTAACGATAATAAAGATAGTTATAGTAATAACTATAGCTTAATTAGCAATAATAAAAAAGAAGATAAGTCAAAGGAAAATAAGGGTTTTCACGGGATTTTTGAAGCTATATGTAAGGCGATAGATACATGTAATAATATTTTCTTTGAAATATCTAAAGAAGGAAATATGTTTTTAAAGATTCCCATGACAGTATTAATACTACTTTTAATATTTACATTTTGGATAGTAATACCATTGTTTATTATTGGGCTTTTCTTTGGCATAGAGTTTTCTGTATCAGCAAAAAGAGTTAATACTGATAAGGCAAATAAAGTGTTTAAGGAAATATCATTAGAGTTTAAAAAAGTAAAAGAAGAGTTAAAAAAGGGGTTTAAAAATGACTAAGATTTTAATTGTTGAGGATGAAGAGAAAATTGCTAGATTTATAGAGCTAGAACTAATTCATGAAGGGTACGAAATAATAAAAACTAATAATGGTAGATCTGGTCTTGAGATTGCAGAAAAAGGAGATGTTGATTTAATTATTCTAGATATAATGCTTCCACAACTTAATGGATTAGAGGTGTTAAGAAGATTAAGAAAAACTTCTGATATTCCTGTAATAATGCTAACAGCAAGAGATGCAGTTATGGATAAGGTATCAGGACTTGATGCAGGTGCTGATGATTATGTAACAAAACCTTTTGCAATAGAAGAGCTTCTCGCAAGAATAAGAACAGCTCTTAAAAAGAGAGTAGTAACTATTAAAAAAGATACTGATGTAATTAAGTGTGGGTTATTATCATTAGATAAAATGAGGCATAGAGTAACTTATGACGATATAGAAATAGAGTTAACAAATAGAGAATTTACTTTATTACAAATACTAATGGAAAATAAAAATATAGTATTAAATAGAGATACTCTTATGGAAAAAGTATGTGGATATGATTATATTGGTGAAACAAATTTAATAGATGTATATATAAGATATTTAAGAACAAAAATAGATGATAAATTTAATATTAAGATTATAACTACAA
This sequence comes from Bacillota bacterium, assembly GCA_023427705.1. Classification (GTDB taxonomy): domain Bacteria; phylum Bacillota; class Clostridia; order Clostridiales; family Clostridiaceae; genus Clostridium. The sequence goes on from JAEZAL010000190.1 coordinate 7,936, forward strand.
TTCGTGGTGTAGGATACGTAATAAAAGATGAGTAAGAAAAATAAAGTTAAAAATGTTACATCTATTGCAATAAAACTTAATGCCATTTCTGTAAGAGAATTATTTTTCAAACTTCTTTTTCTTGATATATGTATAGTTGCTATATTAATTGGGTTTTGGTGTATTGAAGGCGAAATACAATTTTATGGTGAGTTTGTGAAAAGTGCACAAAGAACAGTTAACTTTTATCCTATAGAAACTGCAAATTATAAGGTGGTTTGGGAAGATGGAAGGACTTTAGTTAAAGAAGCTAGTGAATTTCTATATAGTGTTATAAAGATAATTAGTATTATAGGAATTATTGAAGGAATATTTTTATTGGAAGAAATAATATTTGGTACAGCTAAAATTAGAAAAACATTAAAGCCTCTTAATGAAATGGCAGAAACAGCAAGTAGGCTTACTGACATGGTATTTGATGAAGAAAAATTTCATAATCTTGAAGATGCTATATCTAAAATTAGTCCAATAACTTCAGATGAGAGAATTCATATTGGAGATAATGAACTTCAAGGATTAGAAGTAGCTATAAATAATTTGCTAGATAGAATGAGAGATTCTTATAGACAACAAGCAAGGTTTGTTTCAGATGCTTCTCATGAGCTTAGAACTCCTATTTCTGTAATTCAAGGATATGCTAATATGCTAGATCGTTGGGGAAAAGATGACGAAAGTGTTTTAGATGAATCTATTAAAGCCATAAAAAGTGAATCGGAAAATATGAAAAATCTAGTAGAGCAACTTTTATTTTTGGCCAGAGGTATAAATGGCAAAACCCAGCTCCAAATGAAAGAGTTCGCACTTAATGATATGATGATAGAAGTTTTTGAAGAGTCTAAGATGATAGATAAAAACCATATATATAAGTATATTGAAAAAGAAAAATCTATAGTTTATGGAGATATAGGTTTACTAAAGCAAACAGCAAGAATATTAATTGATAATGCTGCTAAGTACACTGATGAAGGAGAATCCATAACTCTTAGAACTGGAATAAACAGTAATGGTGAACCTTATTTTTCTATACAAGATAATGGAATAGGTATGGATGAGGAAGATGTTACTCATATATTTGAACGTTTCTTTAGAGCAGATACAGCAAGAGTTAGAAAAAATGGTGGTACTGGACTTGGACTATCTATAGCTAAATGGATAATTGATAACCATAAAGGATATTTTTCTGTTATAAGCAGAAAAGATATAGGAACTAGGATAACAGTGTTTCTACCTATGAATAGAAAAAATAATGATAAGACATATATAAAAAATGAGGTATATTAAAATATACCTCATTTTTTATATATTATATTTTTAAATTCTAAATTATTAAGCTTTGTAAGATTTAATCATCCAAAGAGATTTTTCATATTCTGAAATTAATCCAGCCATTAAATCAACAGTTCCTTGGTCTTTAGCATCTTCTGCTGTAGAAAGAAGTTCTCTTGAATCCTTAAGCATAGCTAAGAAATCAGCTTCTAATATTCCTATTGCTTCATCTCCAGATAATCCTTTGCTTTCTAATTCTTTTAGAGTTGCATTTTCTAAGTATTCTTTCATTGATGCATATGGTCTAGCACCTAAAGTTAATATTCTTTCAGCAACTTCGTCTAATGATTTAGCTACTCCTTCATAATATCCTTCGAATACAGCGTGTAGTTGGAAGAATGAATGACCTTGTACATTCCAATGTAAGTTGTGAAGTTTAACATATAATAAATTAAGATTAGCTAAATAATCATTAAGTGATTTTACTATCCCTTCCACCTTGTTGTTATCTAAACCTATATAATTTTTACTCATAAATATTTCCTCCCTTTATTAAAATTATTTTAAATTTGTATTGATTACAATATTATAATAATACTAAACTGGAAAAATGTCAATACTATTTACCAATTTTTATGTAAAAAAAGTATAGTCCATATATTTTTACGAACTATACTTTCAATTACTTTTTATTTTTTAGTTATTAGTATCATTCTTACAACTCTTACAAATACCTTTAAAATAGAAAGACTGCTCATGGATATCAAAGCCCTTTAAAGAATCTATATTTAAGCTATCTATATCAATATCAATATCATAAAGAGTATTACAAACCTCACATTTAAAGTGCCCATGTTTCTTATCATCCACTATTTGGTACTTGAACTCATTTTCATCAATTATAATAGATTCAGCTATTTTATTCTTGATAAAAAGATTTAAAGTATTATATACAGTTGTTTTTGATAGTGTTGGAATTTCATCTATTAAAGCATAGTATATATCATTAACTCTTGGATGGTCTTTACTATTGTATAAATATTCAAAGATTCTTTTTCTTTGATAGGATGGACTAATTCCATGATCTCTCAAATATTTCTCAATATTATCAATGAGTAACATAATTATAAATCCCTCCTTTTATTATAATTTACCAATTAAATAGTTTAGCACAATTTATATAAGTAATCTATAAAAATATATTTAATAAAAATATGTGCTTAAACTCTAATTTAATTATGTATAAAAATTTATATATGAATATTATTCTAATTCAATTTAATTATATATCATCAATTGAATATAAACAATTGTATTTAATACAAATTTATAATAAATATAAAAATATTTACATATCAATATCATATAGACGATATTGTGTTTAACATAACTTAAATAAGAATAATGTGATAAAATGTTCATATAAATTACTATATTTAAAATATATAAATATTTAAAGTATAACGAAAGGGTATGGGTGGATTTATGAAGGAAATATTAAACTTAGAGTCAATAGATATTTTAGACACTATATGTAAGAGAGTAGTAATAATAAATAATAAGGCGGAAATAGTTCATGTGTCTAAAAAATATTGTGAGTTTTTAAATGTATCTTTAAATGATATTATTGGTAAACATGTTGCAGATATAATTGAAAATACAAGAATGCATAAGGTTTTAGAATCTGGAAAAGGCGAGTATTCACATATTCAGAAAATTAATGGAAAAAAGATGATAGCCACAAGAATACCCATAATAAAAGAAGAAGAAATCATAGGAGTATTAGGTTATGTAAATTACAAAGATACTAAAGAAGTTGAAGAGTTATATAATAAGATATTTCAAATGGAAAGAGAAATAAGTAGTTATAGAAATAGATTAAAATCAGAAGCTTCACCTAAATATTCATTAGAATCAATAATAGGAGAAAGTGATGCAATAAAGAATAGTAAGAATTTGTTGAAAAAATCTTCTTCAAGTGATTCCACAGTATTATTATTAGGTGAAAGTGGAACAGGAAAAGAGTTGTTTGCGAATGCTATACATTCGTTGAGCCCTAGAAAAGACAAGCCTTTCATAACAGTTAATTGTTCAGCTATTCCATCAGAGCTTCTAGAGTCAGAATTATTTGGTTATGAAAAAGGTGCTTTTACAGGAGCAAATAAAGAAGGGAAAATAGGAAAGTTTGAATTGGCTAATAATGGAACTATATTTTTGGATGAAATTGGTGATATGCCGTTATTTATGCAATCAAAAATTTTAAGAGTATTGCAAGAGAAAGAAGTAGAAAGAATAGGGGGGAATTCTCCTATTAAATTAAATATAAGGATTGTTTCAGCTACTAATAGAGATTTAGAAAAAATGATTAAGGAAAAAAGCTTTAGAGAAGATTTATTTTATAGATTAAATGTAATTAAGATAAAAGTACCAGCTTTAAAAGAACGGAATGGTGACATTGAGGTACTAGCATATCATTTCTTAAATATATTATCAGAGA
>JAEZAL010000273.1 GCA_023427705.1 Bacillota bacterium
TACTAATATTAAAGGAATTACTATAACCAATCCTCTCATCATTGAAATAATAAAGGACTCCTTTGGCTTATTAATAGATGCAAAGAAAGATGTAATTACAATATTTACTCCCATTATAATAAATGCAGCAAAATAAATATTAATTCCTTCTACAGCCATAACAAGTAATAATTTATCTCCTTCACTATTAAATAAGTTTACTATTTCCCCGGAAAAATTTAATCCAATTAGGTAACATCCTATTCCTAATACAATAGATGTAATCAAACCATATTTAAAAATACTCTTTATATCCTTACTGTTGCCTTCTCCATAACTTTTACTAATGATAGGTTGAATTCCTTGAGCTATTCCAGTAAATATTGAAACTACTATAAGTGCTAAGTTTGCAATTATTCCATAAGCTGCAACACCAGTATTGTTAGATATTCTTAATATAGTAAAATTAAATAATAATATTATTACTCCTGAAGAAAACTCCGTAATAAAGGATGGAACTCCTAATGAAATTATTCTCTTTATATAAGTAAAGCTAAATTCACACTTAATAAGCTTAAAGTTATTTTTCTTCCTAATAAAGTGAAGTGATAATATTATTAAGCTTAATATTGGAGTAGTTCCTGTAGCAAGGGCTGCTCCAAACATTCCAAGTTTAAAAGGATATATAAAAATATAATCTAACACTACATTGCTTAAACTGCCTAAAATCATTGCAAGCATAGCTAAATTTGGATCATTATCATTTCTTACAAAGGTTGTAACTATATTGTTTACTATAAATACACAAGAAAATGATAATAATGTCTTTAGATATTGACTAGCTAAAGGTGCTACTATTTCATCAGCTCCTAAAATTACTACAATATCATAAGAAAACATAAATCCAATTATAGTTAATATTACTCCAATAGCTAGTCCAAACAACATAGCATGAGTAAATACCTTATTAGCTCCTTTTTTATTATTTTTACCTCTTTTTATTGAATAACTTATTCCAGCCCCTATTCCAATCATTAATCCAAATCCGCTAATTAAACTCCATAATGGTAAGACTATATTTAATGCTGTTAACCCAATGCTACCTACTCCATTTGCTATAAAAAAGGTATCAGCAAGTATATATAAAGAAAGTCCTATCATACTAATTACATTTAAGGATACATACTTTGTAAAATCTCTTAAAATATTATCTTTTAAATTTTTCATTTATATTCCTCCTAATAAAAAAAGCACTAGATTGTTTATACCCTAAGGCCTAATGGTATAAACTTCTAATGCTTGTTATACAAATAAAATATCCGGCGATATTATTATTCAAACTATTTAATTTATAAAATTTTATAATATTATACTTATATTGTCAATATTTCTATTATAAGTATTAATCCATAATATTACTTATACATTCTTTAACACTTGCTACATGATTATTTGCAATTCTCTTTAACTCTTCTTCTACATGGTGGAAAGTGAAACTATTTTTAGTTAATTCAAACATAGATACATCATTAAATGAATCTCCTATGGCAAAAAGATTTTCCTCTTTAATATTATCTAATTCAAGTATGCTTCTTAATCCATTTCCCTTTGAACAATCCTTTGGTGCTATATCTACAAAATACTGATTTCTATAAGCCTCTAGGCCTTGTCCATACTTTTCAATTAATAAGTTCTTTTCTTTTTCTGCAATTTTAATATCCTTTTTCATTGAAAAAATACTTATAAATGAATACACTCTTTTAGTAGCAAATAATTCTTCTACTTTAATCCTATTATTAAAACGTAGTAGCATTTCTTTTATATCTTCTGATAAATCTTTTGTATTTTCTAAGCTATTAGATTCAACTAAATAATGTTCCCCATTAACCTCTAGATGAATACAAATATCATTTCTATCTATAAAGCTCTTAATTATTTCTTCCGCTATATCATTATCTATGTATTTATTTAAAATTATTTCTTTATTATTATTCAATACCATAGACCCATTACAAGCTATTATGTAATCATACTCTATTTCAGGATAATCATTGAATAAATCATATATTGATTCTATATTCCTTCCTGTTGAAATTACAAATTTATTTCCTGCTTTTTTAAACCCAACTATTGCTTCTAAATTTTCTATACTTATAGTTTGATCTTCCCTTAATAAGGTTCCATCTAAATCACAAGCCAAATATTTCATTAAATTCCTCTCCCCTACAATTATCTCTTAAAATTATAACATACTATTTATATGGATTTTTTCAATATATAAAATTCTATACTTATTTCGCATATCTTATATAACTATCAATGTCAATATTATTATCTTTATTGACTATTTGACTAATACTCACCTCTATTTCCTTTATAAAACCTCCATACAAAAATATTCAAATCTAAATTTTATTGATAATTATTGTAAACAATGATAAACTTTTAATTAAGTGAATAGAACATTATAGGTGCTAGTGCAATCATTTGCTCTAGTGAAAAGGGAAGCAGGTGCAAATCCTGCATGAACTCGTCGCTGTGATGTAGGAGTCTTATTTCCGCTATTGCGAATGTCACTGGTTAACAAAACTGGGAAGACGAAATAAGATATTGATTACTAAGTCAGAAGACCTGCCTATAATGATATTGTGGAGCCACGAGTAATTGGTTGAA
>JAEZAL010000337.1 GCA_023427705.1 Bacillota bacterium
ATCAACATCAGCAATATCAGTAAATTTTAATAATGGATCTGGATATGGCTTATGTCTTTCAGTATCATCTGCTAAAACTTCATACTTTATGTACTTATCTAATCCCTTACTTACAAAATCTATTTCATACTGTTCTCTAGTTTTTGAACTTACTATTCCACAAATTATATTTTTATCATTTAAAGATTTAAATACTTGATGAAATCCATCATAAAGAATAGCAGCTTCTTCGAACTCATTTACGTATTTAACCCACTTACTATATGATTTTTCAATATTTTTAAAGCCTAATTCTTCAAGAGTCCTTTTTCCAGCATATGCTTTGTATTTTAATAAATCATTATAGCTAATTTCTATTCCAAGTTCCTCTCTTATTAATCTTTGCAAAGGAACAAAATTCATTCTTTCAGTATTTAAAACAGTTCCATCTAAATCAAAAATTACACATTTGTATCTACACATATTTTATCTCCATTCTTTTATATAATATTTATAAGAATTAAAATTTATATTACTTCCATTTCTCTTAGTAATTTAAAATAAGCTATTAGAAATATACAATATATAATTCCAAGTAAACCGTATACAGCAAGTCCTATATAAATACTCATAAGTATTAGCACAGGATGTATTTGCAGGCTTTTAGATAATAATTTAGGTTCTAAAACATTTCTTATAACCACAAAAGCTATATAAAGCACCATAATCCATATAGCTGAAACAATTTTACCTTGAACTAATAATATCATTACTATAGGAATATAAATAAGTGCACTTCCTACAATAGGCAATATATCTAAAATTACGCATAATATTGATAAAGTAAATTTATATTTAATATCAAATATGCTAAATACTATCATACATTCTATAAAGGTTATTGATAGCAAAATGCTATAACTTTGTATGTAATTTATTATTATTGAATTAGCCTTTTTTAAAAGATTTTTAGGCAACTCATTATTTCCTATTTTAAAATTCTCAAATTTAGTTGCTAACACTTCATGGTCCTTCATTAAATAATATGTACTTAAAATTATTATTATTAAATTTATAGTTCCAGTAGGAATTAAAGATACTATCTTAAGTGCCCAGTTTCCTATGATAGCTACATAACCTATTAAAACTGTTGTTAAGCTCTCTAACTGACTACTAACTTGATTTAATACTTCAGAAGGGATCATTTCGATATACCCTTTTAAGTCTTCAATTTTATTAGGTATGAATCCTATATTAATATTGCTTAATTCACCTAAAATATCGGAAGTTTCTTTTAGCATACCAGTTCCTATAAGAATAAAACTACCTATAATAATAGCTATACTTAGAATTATACAAAAAATATTTACTATCTCTTTTTTTATTTTGGTTTTATGACTAATAAATCTAGATAATGGATATAACCATATTGATATAAGTAGGCTTATTACAAAAGGTATTGCAAATTTAAGAGCTAGTCCAAATAATAAAAAACCTATATTAAAAAGTAAAAAATATAAAACATATTTACCACCATTGTCATAAATTTTTTTAAACATAATTTTCTCCCCCTTAATATTAATATAACAGCCCCAAATTTGTTACGAAGGTAATTTATTATATTTATATAAATATATAGATTTACTTTAATTCTATATATTTACATTCTTATATATTTAATTTTACTATACTATGTAAACAATATGTATATTATTTTTATATTAGTTATATATGAAGTATACTAGATATTTCTATTTATTTTACAATATTGTTATATATACTTAAAAATGTTAAAATAATTTTTAATAATAGCTTTATGATTTTAGCTAAATAGATTTATGATTTAAGGTGATATTATATGAATAAGAAAAAAGCTATACTAATTTCTCTTGGAGCTTTAGGCACATTATCTGTCGGTGCTTTAAGTATTATCGGAAACTATTTTTATAATCTGGCACTTAATCCCCATACATCAAAAGATGCTATCTTTGGCTCTCCTGAAGATGCTAAATCTACTAGTGGTGAAATAGTAAATGAAGCTCTAAACTGGCTTTTAGAAAGCTCTAATTACTCAGATGTTTATATTAACTCCTTCGATAACTTAAAATTACATGGATATAAACTTTTGAATGATAATCCTACTGATAATTGGGTAATAACAGTTCATGGATATACTGGCAAAGGTATCGATATGGCTAACTATGCTAAACATTTTTATGATATGGGCTATAATGTTTTAATTCCTGATTTAAGATCTCATGGAAAAAGTGAAGGTAACTATATAGCTATGGGTTGGGATGATAGACTAGATATTTTAAAATGGATAGATATGTTACTTGAAGATAATATTAATTCAAAAATAGTTCTTCATGGAATCTCTATGGGAGCAGCTACTGTATTGATGACTTCCGGAGAAATACTACCTAAAAATATAAAAGTAATAATTGCTGACTGTGGTTATACCTCTGTATGGGAGCAATTTTCTCATCAGCTTAAGGCTTTATATTCATTACCTAATTTTCCTATAATGAATATTTCTTCTACCTTTGCAAAATTTAAAGCTGGCTATAGTTTAAAAGAAGCATCATCAATAAAACAAGTAGTAAAATCTAAAACTCCTATATTATTTATTCATGGAGAAGATGATAATTTTGTTCCTTATTCTATGATGGAAGAGCTGTATAACGCTGCAAATTGTGAAAAAGAAAAATTAACAATAAAGGGAGCTGGACATGCAAAAGCTTCAAAAGTGAATCCAGAATTATATTGGTCAACCATAGAAAGATTTATAAACAAACACATTAAATAATGAAAAAATGAAGGAATTAAAGAATGAAAAAGTTTCCCAAAAATCTTTCATTTTTAATTCTTTCGTCTTTTAGTAATATATTCGTATATTTTATGTCGAAAATGTATTATAATATAAAAAAATGTATTTTTAGGAGGTAATTATGGAAACTTATGCTATAACATTTTATTTAAATGAACATAGTCATACATGTGGATGTGAAGG
>JAEZAL010000087.1 GCA_023427705.1 Bacillota bacterium
CCTTTTATACATGTTTTAAAAAATGGCTCTGGAGTAGTAAAAAGAAAAATAGAAGATATATTTGGAAATTCACTAATGGAAAGTGAAAAAAAGAGTCTTGCAACTTTAGTTTATTATCCAGAGCAAAAATTAGAAATTGTATTAAAGGAAGAAAAAAATATTGATGATTGGTATAAGATAACCTTATATAGATTAATAGAACTATGTAGATTTGTATCATCAAAATATACAAGATCAAAAGTAAGAAAAGCTCTTCCTAAGGACTTTGCTTATGTTATTGAGGAATTACTTCATGAACAAGTAAGTGAAATTGATAAACAAAAATATTATGACAAGATTATTACTACAATTATAGAAATTAATAGGGCAAATGAATTTATAGTAGCTTTATCCAAGCTTATACAAAGGTTAGTTATAGATAGACTCCATATATTAGGAGATATTTATGATAGGGGACCAAGACCTGACATAATATTAGATACTCTTATTGACTATCATTCAGTAGATATTCAATGGGGAAATCATGATATTTTATGGATGGGGGCAGCTGCTGGTTCAAGGGTTTGTATGGCTAATGTTTTAAGAATATCTGCAAGGTATTCTAATTTAGATATAATAGAAGATATATATGGAATTAATATGTTACCTTTAGCTACCTTTGCACTAAAGTATTATAAAGAAGATTCTTGTAAGAACTTTATTCCAAAGGAATATGATAATAATTCAGAAGTTGAATTAATAGCAAAGATGCATAAAGCAATAACAATGATACAATTTAAGCTTGAGCATGAAATAATAAGTAGAAATCCAGAGTTTAATATGAATCATAGATTATTATTAAACAATATAGATTTTGAAAATGGAACTATTAAAATAAAGGATAAAGTTTATAAGCTCAATGATGAGAGCTTTCCAACTATAGATAGGGATAATCCTTTTAAGCTTACTAAAGATGAGGAAATATTAATTCAAAAAATAGAGTCATCATTTATTAATAGCGAAAAACTACAAAGACATATTGCATTTCTATTTGAAAAGGGTAACATATATTTAAAATATAATGATAGTTTATTATTTCATGGATGTATTCCCTTAAATGCTGATAAGTCTTTTGCCAGTATGAATATACAAGGGAAATATTATAAGGGTAAAGATCTTTTAGATAAATTTGAGTCATTAGTAAGAGAAGGATATTTTAGTAAAAGGGATACCAAAGAAAAAGAATATGGAATGGATATAATGTGGTATCTTTGGACTGGAAATAAGTCATCATTATTTGGGAAAGAAGAAATGACAACTTTTGAAAGGTATTTTATAGATGATAAAAATGCTCATAAAGAACATAAGAACCATTATTATAAATGGAGAGATGATGAAGAAATTTGTAATACTATTCTTAGTGAATTTGGAATTGACTCAAACGAAGGTAGAATAATAAATGGACATGTTCCTGTAAAAAATAAAAATGGAGAAAGTCCAATTAAAGCTAACGGAAAGCTTATAGTAATAGATGGTGGATTTTCAAAAGCATATAGAAGTCATACAGGAATAGCAGGATATACTTTAATTTATAATTCTTATGGGTTACAGTTAGTTGCTCATGAACCATTTGATTCTACAGAAGAGGCTATAGTAAAAGAAAAGGATATACTATCTACAACTTTGGTAGTTGAGAAAAATCTAGAAAGAAAGAGAGTAGCAGATACAGATATTGGACTAGAGCTTAAAAAGCAAATCAAGGATTTAAAAATGCTTCTTACTGCATATAGAAAAGGATTAATTAAATAAGAAATTATTAAAGAAGATGTATTAATTCAACTTTTCAATTAATACATCTTTTATTAAATTATTAGGGAAATTTAAAGTAAGTTTATTTTAATAATTTTGTAATTAAAAATTAACTTAGAATTACTAAATTTTGATATAGAATTATATTACAATTACAAAAATTGGTTAAGGGGTGTAGGAGCATGCAAAAAATAGTATTAAACAAAAAAAGGATATTAATTATAGCATTAACATTTATATTTATAGTAGGCGGCTTATTAAGTTATAAAATTATATTTAAAAGAGATAAATATGAAAATGAAGGAATAAATATGACTGAAGAAGAAAAAGAGGTTGTAGGGAAAGTTATAGAACTAGCTGAATCAAAAGTTGGATTTCAATATGTTTGGGGAGGAAAAGGAGAGATAATGACTGAAGAGAGACTTAATGAACTTATTAGTTATTATGGAGATAGTTATTACCCACTAAGTAAAGAAACATATATAGGGAGTCAAGCGTTTGATTGTTCTGGATTAACATATTGGACTTATAGAGAAGTAACAGGTGAAGAAATAGGTTATTCAACCTTTGATCAAGAAGATATTTTGCAAGGTTATGAAGTTAATAAGGAAGATTTACAGCCTGGTGATTTAGTATATACTCCTGGACATGTAGTTTTATATAAGGGCAGGGGGAAAATTATCCACGCACATAATAAATATATTTATCCAGTTGGTGGAATAAAAGAGGACGATTTATACTTAAATGACGATAGTGTAATTTATAGACCTATTGATTATATTAATTCCTTAAAATAGTTTGTTGAAAATTTAAAAGATATTGACAATCAGAAAAATAAGATTTATAATCCGTATTAATAAATAAGCATAACTAAGAATTATTTTAATAATTCGGAGTATAAGATAATAAAAAGCTGTGATAAGAAGAAGTAGTAATTAGTAAGTCTTACAGAAAGTTACCGTTTGATGAGAGGTGCAAGAAAAACTAATTATGAATACATCTTTGAGCTTCACACCAAATGGAGTTGTTAGAATACAGTGGAGATAAAATGAATAAGTATTAATGGATTTTTAAAACTCCAGAGGAGTTTTTTCATTAATTCTACATTCTTCATTTTACATTTTTCATTGTACGACAGTACCTAGTAGGCTGTGACGTATCCTTGCACACGTTATAGTGCTAGAGTATTACCTAGTTTAATCTAGAGTACTCGAAAAGGTAGACAATGTGAATTGTCTATGAACTAAGGTGGTAACACGAAGATTTTTATCTCTCGTCCTTTGATATAAGGGCGGGAGTTTTTTATTTTCCCACAGGTTCTAAATTATTAATAAGCTTTAATACATTATCCTTATAGAGCTTGCTTATATTAAAAAATATAAGAGGAGTGTCAAAAAATGAAAAAAGTAGAGGAACAACTGAAAATTATTAAAAAGGGAGCAGAATTAATAGTTAGTGAAGAAGGGCTTAGATTAAAACTAGAAAAATCAATAGAAAATAATAAACCATTAATTATTAAACTAGGACTTGATCCAAGTGCTCCTGATATTCATTTAGGTCATGCTGTAGTTTTAAGAAAGATTAAGCAAATGCAGGATTTAGGACACAAAGCAGTTATAGTTATAGGTGATTTTACAGGGAAAATTGGAGATCCAACAGGAAAAGCAAAGGGAAGAAAAGCCTTAACTGAAGAGGAAGTATTAAGAAATGCAGAAACCTATAAAAATCAAATTTTTAAGGTTTTAGATAAAGATAAAACTGAAGTTAAATTTAATAGTCATTGGCTTTCAAAGTTAAACTTTGATGATGTATTAAAGCTGGCAGCTACAACTACTGTAGCTAGAATGTTAGAAAGAGATGATTTTCAAAAAAGATATAAAAATAATGTTCCAATAGGAATTCATGAATTCTTTTACCCATTAATGCAAGCATATGATTCAATAGAGTTAAAAGCAGATATTGAACTTGGAGGAACAGATCAAACTTTTAATATACTAATGGGTAGAAATTTACAAAAGATTAAAGGACAAGAACAGCAAATTGCTATGTTTATGCCAATACTAGAGGGCTTAGATGGAAATGAAAAAATGAGTAAAAGTTTAGGAAATTACATTGGGGTAAATGAAGAAGCAAGTGTGATGTTTAAAAAGGTTATGGAAGTGCCAGATAACCTAATAATAAAATATTTTGAATTAGCAACAGATGAGCACCCAGATAAAATAGAAGAAATAAGGGCAAGACTTAATAATGGAGAAAATCCAAGAGATATTAAGCTAGAGTTAGCAAAAATAATTACTTCTTTATACAATACAAAAGAACAGGTAAATGAAGCTGTTAATTTTTATAATACTGCCTTTACTAAAAAATCTATACCAGATAATATTCCAAGTTTAAATCTTAATGGGAATAATTTAAGAGATATTCTTGATGATTTAATAAAGGGAAAATTAGTATCTAGTAAAAAAGAATTTAATAGGTTACTAGAGCAAGGTGGAGTTCAGCTTAATGGAGAAAAAATAAGGGGCTTAGATACAAGTATAAAAGAAAATGATGTATTAAAAATAGGAAAGAAAAGATTTCTTAAACTAATATAAAGCTTACTAAAGAGGTGTTATATGAAGGAAATATATTTAAAATACAAAATAGTAAGAGTATTAATTAAAATTATAATTGCTATTCTAATACTAATATTATTAGTATTTTTGTTTTTAAAAATATGGAAACCTTTTGGTGCTACTCCATCAAAAGAGGATAAAAAAGATTATGAAGAAAGAGCTACTAATTATAAAAATGGTCTTTTTAACAACGAAAGAGATTTTAAGATGATATATAATGATGATAAAGAAAATGAATATGTTTCTAAAAAAGGTATGATACCTACTGATGATTTACCTACAGCAACACCAAGTTATAAGGAAAATCCTAGTATTGATGATTTTAATATAACTTGGTTTGGACATTCAACTATATTAATGCAAATGCATGGAATGAATATTTTAATAGACCCAGTGTTTAGCGAAAAGGCATCTCCAGTATCATTTGCTGGTCCTTCTAGGTATAGTGATATTGTAATGGAAACTGAAGAATTACCCAATATAGATATAGTAGTTATTTCACATGATCATTATGATCATTTAGACTATAAAACTATAAAAGAAATAGATAGTAAAGTTGATAAATATATAGTTCCATTAGGAATAGAGAATCATTTGGAAAGATGGGGAGTAGGTAAAGATAAAATAATTAATTTAGCTTGGTGGGAAGAAGTAAATATTAATGGGTTATTAATAGCATGTACTCCTGCAAAACATTATTCAGGAAGAAATGTAATTGATATGTATAATAATCTATGGGCTTCATGGGTATTTATTGATGAAAATCATAAAGTGTTTACAAGTGGAGATAGCGGTTTTGATAAACACTTTGAAGAAATATATAATAAATACGGAGAATTTGATTTTGCAATGCTGGAATCAGGACAATATGATGTTAAATGGAGGTCAACACATATGACTCCAGAAGAGGCAGTAGAAGCAGGTAAAATATTAAAGGCTAAAGTAATAATGCCAATCCATTGGGGGGCCTTTAAATTAGCAAACCATCCTTGGGATGATTCTGTAGAAAGATTTACTTTAAAAGCTGATGAAGAAAATATAAATTATATAACTCCTATGTTAGGTGAAACAATTAGTTATCAACTAAATCCTAAAATAAATAAGTGGTGGACTAATATCAAATAAAAAAGGATATCTGTTTTTATTAAATATAAAATTATAATTTAATAAAACAGATATCTCTTATTTAATTATAAAGATATTTACGCTATAAACTCAATTTTAATTTGATTTTCTGTAAAAATATGTGAGGTGCAACACATAGTTTTTAGTAATATAGCTTTATCATTACTTGTTATGAGATAATTTTGATCTCTTAGTATATTTCTTACCGTTAGAGTGAGAACCTTTCTTTACTCCGTTTTCAATTCCTATTTCTGCTCCAGACTCAGAATACATTTTTCTAAGTTCTGCATTTGACTTAGGTCTATCTTTATGCCTATTCTTATTATTATCCATCTTAAACTACCTCCTAGAATAAGTTGTCTATATTAGTATTTCACTAAAAAGATAAAAAATTATATATAAATAGATGATTTAAAGGCATCTATTTATATATAAGTAAAAAAAATGAATTTATAAAATTATTTTAAGGCTTTAAGTTTATTTAATAAACTTAAATATTCTTTTTCTAATAAATCCTTTTTTTCTAAGTTGCTTTCAAAGGAAAGTAAAGATATAACTTCAGAAAGTTTATTTTCTAATATTAATTTATTTTCTTGATTTATCTTTTCCTCTTTATCTACTTTAGGCTTAGACTTAAAGTTCATATATTCATCATAACTACCATCAAATTGAATAATTTTATGATTATCAATTTCTAGTATACAGTTACAAATGTTGGAAATAAATTTTCTATCATGAGATACTATCAAAAAAGTCTTATTTGTGTTTTTAAGAGCATTTTCAAGTGATTCCATACATTTTATATCTAAATAATTAGTTGGCTCATCCAGGATAACAAAATTATTATCTGAAAGCAGCAACTTACAAATAGCAACCCTTACTTTTTCTCCACCACTTAGATTAGAAATCTTTTTATAAACAGCATTACCTTTAAATCCAAAACCATCAAGATTAATTCTAATAAAACTTTCTTCATAGGATGAGTTAATTTGAATATTTTCTAATATTGTTTTATCTTGAATTAGTATATCTTGCTCTTGATCAAGAAAACCAAATACAACATTGTTAGATATTCTAATATCTTCACTATTATTTTTAATTAATTCTTTTAAAAGAGTGGTTTTACCAGAACCATTTTTCCCTATTAAAGCTACCTTTTTACCTTTTTTTATTTTAAAGTTAGCATTTGATAATAGGGTTTTATCATTTACTATAAGATTTAAATTTTTAACTTCAATAGGATTTTTTGATGTAAGTTCCAAGCTTTCTATTACATTTATTTTTATTTGCTTTTCATTTTTGGGCTTCTCTTTTACATCGAGATGTTCAATTCTACTTGCAATTGCTTTAATGCTATTATCTAAATTTTTCTTAGCTTTTTGACCACCCATTTTATGAAGTCTTGCTTCTGAATTTCCCATTCTTTTAGGTGTTTTTTTTATATTGTTTTTAAGCTTTTCTTTGACTGTCATAGCTTCTTCAAGTCTTCTTTTTTCATTTATATATTTATTATATTCATCATTTTGACGTTCTTTTTCTAACTCTTTTAAAGCTAAATATTTTGTATAGTTGCCTTTATATATATTGATTTTTCCATCTTCAATTTCAATTATGGTATTACATAAAGCATCTAAGAAGTTTCTATCGTGGGAAACTATAATGAAAGATCCAGTATGCTTTTTAAACATTTCTTCTAGAATTTCAATACTATTACTATCTAAATTAGAAGTTGGCTCATCTGCAATTATAAGTTCTTTATTTTCACTTAATGCATTAGAAATTTTAAGTTTTACTTTTTCCCCTCCAGATAGAGAATCTCTATATTGGGTAGGGGCATTAAACAAACCTCTTATTTTATTAATATAAGAGTCTTCTTTAGAATCTTCTACTTGGCTAATATAAGAAAAACTCTTAGTTAAATATATGCTACCTGAATCAGCTTCTTCCTCGCCTATTAGTATTTTCAAAAGAGTACTTTTGCCAGCACCATTTGAGCCTACTAATCCAATTTTATCTCCTTTTAAGATTTCAAGTTTTTTAATATCAAGTATTAATCTATCTCCATAATATTTTTTAACATTATTTAATAATGCTAGTTGCATAAAAAAAATCCCTCCTTATTTTGGGAGAGAGTTACAGACATTTAAAAAAAGGCAATGCAAATAAACCTATTGTCAATAATCCACTCTCCATAAATCTGTGCATAACAAAAAAGCTTATAGACTATTTTTTATATGCACTAAAATTAATTAAAGTAGATTACATTTTCATTATTGAAATTACCTTTTCCTTTCGATTAATAATTTTATTTCGAAGAAAATATGTCTTCAATTACATTATATATAGACTT
>JAEZAL010000107.1 GCA_023427705.1 Bacillota bacterium
GTCAACAATACCCCAAATAACAAATGTTATATCTTCATTTCCAATAAAATTTATAAAGTCATAATAAATATCAGTAAATTCTTTAGCAGAAGAATCCATTTCATCAGTAATATTTGTTAAATCTTCAATGTAAGGAAGGATATTTTTATAAACAGTAGGTTTTATTAATTCATTAAATACTGAAATAACTTCTAAATTTTCATCAAGTTTTAATGCTCCAATTTGTATTATTTCAAATTGCAATTCAGCAAGTTTCTCTTCTTTATTAGAGCTTTGATTAAATTCTAAATCAAATATAATATATTTCAAAATCTACTCCTTTGTATTATTAAAAATTATGTTAATTAAGTTTATAATATCATTATTTTTTTATAGGGAAAACCAGAATAAAGTAATAATTTTTTATTTACTTTATTCTGGTTTTATATTAAACATATACTGAGTAAAAATGGAGGACATAATTTACATCTTGTATATATAGCATTATGCAATTTATCTAAATTTTATACAGTAGCTATTTTTTTTCCTAAATCTATACATTCTTCATCATTATCATTAGGTTCTCCCATTATGATTACTGGTGAACCAATAATAGTGCATCCAGAGCTTTTCATTCTTTCTTCAAAATCTCTCATCCATTGTCCATCTCCCCAACCATAAGAGCCGAAAAGAGCAACTTTTTTGCCAGAGACTTTAGAAGAAATTTCTTCTATAAAAGGT
Organism: Bacillota bacterium; assembly: GCA_023427705.1. Lineage (GTDB taxonomy): Bacteria > Bacillota > Clostridia > Clostridiales > Clostridiaceae > Clostridium. Next base: position 721 of record JAEZAL010000107.1, read on the forward strand.
TCAAATTCATCTTCTTCAAGAACTTCATCTCCTTTAGCTGGACAACCTAGTACAATTATCTCATCTTTTAACACTTCATCTACATTAACATCAGAAATATTTATAATATCTGCACTTTTTCCACCTTGTTCAATTCCTTCTTTAATTAAATTTGCCATTTTTTCAGTATTACCTGTATCAGAATAAAATATTATCTTCATAAAAAACTCCTTTCAACTTATTGTATAATAATGATTATTATTATCAATTATAGAATACAGCAATTGGGTTTTATTGTCAATAAAAAATGGAAAAAATTTATAAAAATATAATAATATAGATTAAAATTTTATTACAGATATTGGAATTTAGCTTATAATTAAGTATAATAAATTATAAATATAATTATGGAGGATATATTATGGGGAAGGGATTAGATATTATACCTATACTGTATATAGTAATACCTATTTTTACAGGAGGAGCAATTGGAGCTGTTTTTAATAAATATAATATTTTAAATAAAATTTATCCAATAATAGCAATAGTTGCATCAAGTATAATTTATCTAACTATTATTTCAATAACAACTTCAAGCTTTAATAAATATCAACTTATGATAATATTATTCATATGGATTTTATTTATAATTTTTATTTCATATAAGTTATATATATTAGTTCACAGATTGTATAGTAAAAAAGAATAATAAAGTTTTTAAAGTGAAACGATCAAAATTTTTTGACCGTTTTTTATTTTTTATTAAGTTTACTTAATGAGTAAATAGAACAATATATTAACTTAGTGTAAATTGAATTTACATTTAGCATAAATATAGGTTATAATAATTAGATTTCTTATCAAATTAATGTATTCCAATTAATATAAAATTAATTTCTGTATTGAAATAAGCATTTTATATTAGAAATTAAAATAAAAGGTTACATTAGTTATATAACATCTAAAGTTGGAGGAATGATTCTATCGATGAAGATAGCAATATGTGAAGATCAAGTTATACAAATTGACTTGCTTAATGAACAAATAAAAAAATGGGCTAAGGAAAAAGATATTGATATATTAATTGATAATTTTACTACAGCAGAAGCATTTTTATTTGAATGGTCAGATTATAATAAGTATGACATTGTTTTTTTAGATATAAAGTTAAGTAAAATGTCAGGAATTGAATTGTCAAATATAATTAGAGAAAAAAATAAAAATATTGATATTGTATTTGTAACAGGATTTTTTAAATACGCATTACATGGATATAGAGTACGTGCACTACAATATTTACTAAAACCTATAAAACAAAATGATTTATACTATTGTTTAAATAGTACATTAGATAGAATTAGTAATGAAGATGAAAAGAATTCACTTATTTTAGAGACACCAAAAAAAATTATAAAGTTAGATTATAATGAAATATATTATTTTATTATGTTTTCTCCTTATATAGATATTCATACAAGGACTGAAAAAGTAACACTTAGAAAAAATATAAGTGATATAGAGAAGATGCTTCCAAAGGAATATTTTATAAGATGCCATAGATCTTATATAGTAAATGTTAAACATATAAAATCAATAAAAAAAGATAATGTATTATTAGAAAATGGAGTAGAAATCCCTATAAGTAGGGGGAAGTATAAAGAAGTAAATGATACTTTTATAAATTACATTTGTGAATAAGGATTGAGAAAGCTATGAGCATTATATATATAATTGAAATGATATGTGAGTTTATTAGTGCTAGTTTATTAATCTATTATTTTAATAGAATAATGGATCCTAAAGATAAGAAGCATATTAAGTTATACAGTGGAATAATGACTATAATTTATACTTTAATATCATCTAGTTACATAAGGTATATAACTTCAAATATGAATGGAAAAAAAATATTACTATGTATGGTTTTTTACTACAGCTTGATATTAATATATCCTCTTTTATTTCTAAAAGGAAGGATATCAAAAAAGTTCTTTTTATCATCAGTATACATTACTATTATGATACTTAGTTCTTTTGCAGTATATAGTATAGCTTCAGAACTATTTAATATTTCTTTTTCAGGAATTTATACTGATACTAACTTAAAAAATAGCATAGTAATATTGATTAATAGACTTGTACAAATTATATTAATTAATATTTTCTTCAATAATATAAATTTTATAAAATATATAAGATTTATGAAAGAAAGAACACTTTATGTGCTTGGAATTATTTTGTTTTTAAATAATATACTAATATTTGTAATAGAAAGGGAGCTATTTTCAAATGCAATTATAGTTAAGGCTGATATAATAACTCTTGTATTTGGATTATGTATCATTCAAGTGTTATCAATATATATTTTAAATATATTTTCTAAGGAGACAGAAGAAAAATTTATATTAAAGATGATTTTAGAACGAAAACTCCATGATAAGGAAATCATAGATATGTACACAGAAATGATTGGGTGGAAACATGATTTTAGAAATCATATAAGTGTGATTTCAGGTTTATTACAAGTAAGTACTAAAGAAGATGTTATTGAGTATATAAATGAAATAGATAGTAGTATAAGTAAGTTAGATAAAAATATATATACAGATAATTTAGCTATTAATTCTATATTAATGAATAAGAATAAAGTTGCTAAGGACAAAGGTATAAAGGTGAATTTAGATTTAAAGATAAATTCTAAATTAAAAGTTTCTAATATAGATATATGTACTGTTTTAGGAAATTTACTTGATAATTCTATTGAAGCATGTGAGCACATAAACGGATATAAATTTATAGATTTAAAAATAGTATCAGAAAATAATATGTTAGTAATTAAATTAAATAACAGCACTAATGGAAATGTAAATGAAATAAAAGGGAAGTTCTTTTCTACAAAGAGTAGTGCTATAAATGGAATTGGTTTAATTCAAGTAGATAATATAGTGAAAAAATATAATGGATACATAAATAGAAAACATGAAAGTAATATATTTACTACATATATAATGATACAACATGAAGAATAGGGGCTGTTTTACAGCTCCTTTTTGATATTTATAATTAATTTTTAGTAGAAATAATATTACTGCAATTTAAGTACAAAAAAAGACATTTTACGACAAAATTAGTTTGGTTTTTATAGAATCAGTTAATATAATATAGTTATAGTGTTTATGTGAAATAGATTTAGCAACGTGAGGTTAATGACATGAAGTTAAAATTGTTAATAATATTATTGATTTTACTTAATATATTTATGCCTATAGAAGCATCAGCTGAAATAATAAGTGACTTCAAATTCGAAAATATATCTATTGATGAGGGACTTTCAAATGAAGATGTAACATCAATTTTTCAAGATAGTATGGGCTATATGTGGATAGGGACAAAAGATGGACTTAATAGATATGATGGTGAGAAAATAAAAATATACAATTGTAACCCTGAAGCTGATAATACTTTAAGCTCAACGTATATTACTGATATAGAAGAAGATAATTATGGGAATTTATGGATAGGAACTGACCATGGATTAGATTTTTTAATTAGAGATACGGATACTATCATAAGAATGAAAGATATTTATGATAAGTATAATTTGGGAAATTTAAAGATAACTGATTTATTAAAAAGTACTCATGAAGATAATGTTATGTGGATTGGTACAGAAGATGGATTATTTAAAGTAAATATAAAAGAGCAAAAAATAGAAGCTTTTTATCACAATCCAAATGAGCAAAATTCATTAACTAATTCCTCTATAACTTGTTTAGAAGAGGGGGAAGATAATTTATTATGGGTAGGAACAAAAGTAGGAATAAATATAATTGATAGTAATTCAAAAATATATATAAATGAAAATAATTTAAATAAAGATAAGGAATTTATTTCAGATATATCAAAAGATAATTTGAGTAATATGTGGATATCTACTAAAGAGTGTATATTTACCTATAATATTCAAGAAGACGATAGATATAAATTATTTAGAGTTAACGGTAGTAGTGC
>JAEZAL010000118.1 GCA_023427705.1 Bacillota bacterium
AGCCCCTATTTATCTTTCACTACTCTTTTATTATACCATATTTTTCAAATGTACTTTTGCTATAATTCTATTTATTAATCTTTAATCTAAGTTCTAAATTATCACTTATTTACCTTCATATTAACATGGTTTTCGTCTTCAAAAATAAATTATATAATACAAAAGGAAAGTGAACTTATAAAACACTTCCCTTTTCAACTTTCAATTTTAAATTATTTAGTTCTTTCATTCCTATTTATTCTTTCTTCACTAGTACTTATTAAATTTCCATATTATCCATTGCCCCTATAAAATTAACATATAGTCTGGTGCATCAGCTTGTATAAATGTTAACTGACCACCTGGGTATATACCATTATTAGTAACCTTATAATCATCATGATTATGCATTGGATAAAATTGTGGAAAGAATTTATCATTAATATCACATTTATTTTGTCTACATACTTGTATATAGTTTATAAATTTTATTAGGCTTGGATTATTACAGTCTACAGGTTCTTCTGGTATATTAAAAATAGCATTTGGATCAATATTATAAATTTTATTAAGCTGACTACATAATGAAGCAAATCCATTTTTACCATTAACTATATATTCCCTATATAAATTTCTCTTATCATCTGCAGTAATAATTAAATCATAAGTTTCCCCAGAACCAATAGTATTAGTAAATCCCATTTCCATTTCATTATGATTAATATGCATATTATTGCTTGCCATAGCCAAAAACGGACTTATGTGTCCATCTTTACCTGCAACCATAAAATGCCATCCATGAATATGCCATGGAACAACCTGATATCCCATATTAATCATTCTAAGAAGAAATTTTTCATTTGTTTTTACATGAACATAAGATTCATAATTAATTTGAGTAAGATTCTTATTCCCATTACTAACAGTTAAAGGATGCATATTAAGAGTATCTGGAAAAGATCTTCCATTAACTAACCAAAAATCCGGTTTAAAATCTACTGGATTAAAAGGTATTGGAGGATTAGGTTGTCCCTGTCTAAAATTATTTTCATGCCATCTTGAATCTATATCAGATAAAAGCATTACATACTCCTTATCAAAATAACTATGAATATTATTATAAGCAAAATTTCTATTTGTGGCACTTATCGGAATATGACTTTGAATCATACCATTTAATTCCCAATATCCTGTTTTACATGATTTGGTTATGCCATTTTCAGCTAAACTCTTCATAGAAGGATATATTACTAGTGCTCCATACATTCCCATTTGAACATGTTCTGATGCTTCTACATGACAATGATACATCAATGAAGAAGGGTTTTCTGGATGAAAATAATAGGTTGCGTTAGGTGGTGCTTGTCCTACATCTTCCCACATAGGAACACCGAAAGAAGTTTCAGGAAAACCATCTAATTGTGTGGCTACATGTGCACCATGCATATGAACTGTATGAAAGTCTTTTAAATCAGGACGTTCTTTCATTCCAATATTAATAAGTGTCACATATATATCATCACCAACTTCTCCCCATATCATAGGACTAGGAATAGTAGCACTACCCTTCTTCCCCATAATTTTGCTCCAATTTGTTGGATCAGTATAATCTAAATACTCATTTTCAGATATTTTTCTACCATTCACCTCTAAAAGCCCACCTACGAATCCAAATATATAAACAGGTTTTCTATTATTAGTACAAATTTCTCCATCTAAAGGCAACTCTATAAATCCATCTGTTGCTAATAAAACATAATGTCTAACACTCATTTTTTCATCTCCTCATTATTTCTCCCTACATTATATTCCGCCAATTCATAAGTGTGATTATGTAACATTACTACAAATTTATTATATAAATAGTCATACTAATATACTTACTATATAATTCTTTATATTTTACTAACTACTCTTACTTTTTCCCTTAAAAAAAGTAAGGAAGTAATTATAAAAAATCACTTCCTTACTTTTCATTCTTTCATTGCTATCTATTACTTCTTAATTATTCACTATTAGTTATTTAAGTTTCCATATATCTCTATTGTATTCTTCAATAGTTCTATCTGAAGAGAAGAATCCAGCTTTACTAATATTCACTAAAACTTTCTTATTCCATGACTCTCTATCTTCATAATCATTAAATACTATTTCTTTAGTTTTGATATAATCTTCTAAATCTAATAATGTCATAAACCAATCTTTATTGATTAATTCATTATGAAGTCTAGATAAGTTTACTTTATCTCCAACAGCTAACATTTCATTACTAACTATAAAATCAACTAGTTCTTTAATTTCTGGTTTTTCATAGTATTTTCTTGAAATATAGTCTCCCTTCTTATAATGTTCAATAACTTCTTGACTCACTTCACCAAATATATAAATATTATCATCTCCAACTAAGTCATGGATTTCAACATTTGCTCCATCTTCAGTTCCTAAAGTTAATGCACCATTTAACATAAACTTCATGTTACCAGTTCCTGAAGCTTCTTTTGAAGCTAGTGAAATTTGTTCTGAAACATCACATGCAGGTATTAACTTAGATGCTTTTGTTACATTATAGTTCTCAACCATTACAACTTTTAAATATTTACTTACTTCTAGATCATTATTAATAATTTCTTGTAAGCATAGTATAGTATGAATTATATCTTGAGCTATAA
>JAEZAL010000126.1 GCA_023427705.1 Bacillota bacterium
ATACAGTTCTTACTATTTTAGATTTAAGAAATATTGAGTATAGAAATTTATATAAAGAATTTTGTAATGAAAATAATATAGAGATAAATGTAAATTCTTTAATATCAGGTGGGGTACAGATTGTAGATAATAAAGTATACATTGAGAGTGAAGAAGATAATATAGAAGAAATAACTCATATAATTGATTTAAATATTATGAAGAGAAGAGGAGAGTATTTAAAGTATACAGGGAAATTTGGAGTGAATTTTAAAGAAATTTTAGAAGTTGAAAAAGAAAGTATTATTGTAGCTAATGGAATTCAAGAAATTATAGGACAAGATAAAAAAGTATTAGTATTAGGTCATGGAGAAAATATATATATTCCATCAAGGATAGCCTCATATTTGCAGGGAGATATATATTTTAAAAGTACAACTAGAAGTCCTATTTATTGTTCTAAGGAAGAAGGGTATTTCATTCAAGAGAAGAATAATTTTTATCATAAGGGAAATAAGTATTATTTTTATAATAAGAATAATATAGAAAAAAATTATGATATTGTTGTCTTAATTTCAGAAGATAATTTTAATATAAAGCTTACAAATAATTTATTAATAATTAAACCCTAGTATAAGAAATAATTAATTTTCATGATATTGACATTTAAAAATAAAAAGTAGTATGATAATACTAATGATAATCAATATCAATTAAAGATGTTAGTTAATAATACTAGATTAAAGTATATTTATATTTATTTAGTTAGATATCTAACAATTATTATGAATTGACTAGAAGTTTTATATAAAATTAAGGGAAAGGATTGATTTTTATGACAGAAAAATATCCAATGTCACAATTAATTATTGAAAGAAGGACAGTAAAGAAATTTAAAAAAGATGATGTTCCAGTAGATTTAATAAGTGAATTACTTGAAGTGGCTAGTTGGGCTCCAAATCACAAGTTAAGAGAGCCATGGAGATTTGTTATTTATAATGGTAAAGGTGTAGAAGTACTAGCCAATTTAATGGCTGATGTAGCATCAAAAGGATCAAAGATGAAAAAAAGCCCTGAAGATTTAAAGAAATACTTTTTATCTGTACCAACACATATATTAGTAGTAATGCCTGAGGACCCAAATCCTTTTGTTAGAGAAGAAGATTATGCAGCTACTTGTGCATTAATTCAAAACTTCCAACTTGCAGCTTGGGAAAGAGGTTTAGGAGTATTTTGGAAAACTGATGCTTACTTAACTTTACCTGAATTTAGAGAAGGAGTTAATGTGAAGCCAGGAGAAAAAATAGCAGCTATTCTTCATGTTGGATATCCTGATATGGTTCCAAATCCTCGTAAAAGAACTCCAATAGATGAAAAAATAACTGTAATTAAAGAGTAATTTAAATAAGCAGTAGAAATATTAGTTTAAACTAGTATTTCTACTGTTTTTTTATTGTATAATTTTTATAAAAACTTTATTTAATAAGTTTTCTTGGATGGAGTTTATATGTATATAGGGTATTCTATTTTGAGTAGGAATATTTTTATGTATTATCTGAATAAAAAAATAGTTTTTTATATAAAATATAATGTTGAATTATGTTATTATATAAAATGGTCATATATGAGGCTTAGAAAATAGACAAAAGAAGGAGAGTACAAATGAAGAAGAAGTTACCTAAAGAAGCTTATGGTGGTGTACATGGTAAGGAATATATTCCATATATTTCTGGTAAAGAAAATAAAGGAGCAAATTTACCTGTAGTAGTAATCGGTATAATATTATCTGCTATTTTTGCTGCATCTACGGCTTATTCAGGTATGAAATCTGGATTAACTGTTGCAGCTGGAATTCCTGGTGCAATAATTGGATCAATGCTTATAGGAGTATTTGCTCGTGGTAAAGGGATTCTTGGAAAAAATATAACACAAGGTATGTCTAGTGGTGGAGAATCTATTGCTAGTGGTATGATTTATGTTTTACCTGCAATTATATTAATAGGAAACAAGTTTACTTTTATGGAAGGCTTAATTGTAGGTGTTGGTGGAGTACTATTTGGTATAGGATGTTTATCATTAGTTTATAACTATTTAATAGTTGAAGAACATGGTAATCTTATGTATCCAGAATCATTAGCAATATCTGAAACTCTTGTTGCATCTGAAGGAAATGGAGATGCAGTTAAATACATGGGAATTGGATTTGGAATAAGTGGACTTATTAATATTTTTACTGGATCATTTTTAAATTTAATTAATAACACTATTAGTTATGTTGGAAGCAAATTTTATAAGTGGAAATTTGCTGTTGAAGTAAATCCACTTTTATTAGGTATAGGGTTTATAGTAGGATTAGAAGTATCAATGCATATGTTTGCTGGTTCTATATTAGCTAATTTTGGAGTTGCACCTTTAATAGGTTATTTTACAGATTTAGCAGATAAGATCATAGTATCATGGAATGATGCATCAGTTCTTCTTAATACAATGGATGTAAACTAGATTTCAGGAAGCTATGTTAAATATATAGGTGCTGGAATGATGCTTTGTGGTGGTATAGTAGGAGCACTTAAACTTATACCAACAATAGTAGTTTCAATAAAAGAAACACTAAAAGCTAAATCAGAAGTAGACACTAATTCAGAAAAAAGTTCTGGAGAAATAATAATACTTTTAGTTGGCGTAATTATTGCAGCTGTATCAGCATTTTTAATTTCTCAAAATATTAAGATGGCTATAATTGCTGTAATTGTATCATTAATATTATCTTTATTATTTGTAATAGTATCTGGACGTTTAACTGGAACTATAGGT
>JAEZAL010000164.1 GCA_023427705.1 Bacillota bacterium
GCATATCTCCAGTATCTAATCCCACATCCATTAGCATGGTAGTATTCCCTGATTTTTTTTCTCCTTTAATTATTGCCCAATTTAAAGGTGCTGCTCCTCTGTACATAGGTAATAGTGAAGCATGTAAATTAATGCATCCATACTTTGGAATATCAAGTACTTCTTTTGTTAAAATTTGACCAAATGCTACTACTATAATAAAATCTGGTTTTAATTCCTTTAAATAGTTTATAGCTTCTATATCATTTTTTAACTTAATAGGCTGTAACACCTTTATATTATGCTCTAATGCTACTTCTTTTACTGGAGAGTAAGCTATCTTTTTCCCTCTGCCTTTGGGTTTATCAGGCTGTGTAAATACTGCTTCCACACCAAATACATCTATAATTTTTTTTAAAGATGGTACTGCAAAATCTGGAGTTCCCATAAATACTATCTTCATGTTAAGCCTCCTTTATTATTTTAAATAATCTATAAATAGTTTTCCATTTAAATGGTCATTTTCATGTAATATAGCTCTTGCTAAAAGTTCTGTAGCTTCTAAAATAAATTCTTCCCCTTTTTCATTTAGAGCTTTTACTTTTACGTAATTAGGACGCTCAACTTCTGCTGCTTCGCCTGGAATACTTAAACATCCTTCTTCTCCTAATTGAGTTCCTGATACTTCTAATATTTCTGGATTTATAAATACTCTAAGTCCATGATCATCAAATACATCTATAACAAATATTCTTTGAAGAATTCCAACTTGTGGTGCTGCTAATCCAACGCCATCAGCTTCATACATAGTTTCAGCCATATCTTTAATTAACTTTAAAGTTCTAGGAGTAATTTCAGTTACAACCTTACACTTCTTTCTTAAAACATCATCACCATTTATTCTAATATTTCTTATTGCCATTTATCTATTGCCCTCCTAAATCAAATTATTTGGATTAATATCAATATTAACTTTTATTTCATTATATACATTCTTATTTAATTGATAAAGGTTATCTTTAATTTTTTTACAAAAATCTTGAGATAAGTCTCCTTTAAATATTATTTGCCATCTAAAATTATCTTTTATTTTTGAAATTATACATGGAACTGGTCCAAGCATTTCTATATTTATTTCTTTTTCGTATATTTTACTTAATTCATTTTTTAATAAATTCATAAAAGACTTTAAAGCATTTTCATTTTTAGATGAAACATTCACTAATAGTATTCTACCAAAAGGAGGATAATACATCAAACCTCTAGTAGTAAATTCCTCATTATAAAATCCTTCATAATCATAGTTTTTAGCATAGTTTAAACTATAATGACTTGGATTATAAGTTTGTAGAATTACTTTTCCTTCCTTTTTACCTCTACCTGCTCTTCCAGAAACTTGAGTTATAATTTGAAATGTTTTCTCTGCCGCACGATAATCAGGTACATTTAAAGACATATCAGCAGCTAATATACCTACTAATGTTACATTTTCAAAATCTAATCCCTTAGATATCATTTGCGTACCAATTAATATATCTGCTTCTCCATTTTTAAATGAATTATATATTTCCTCATGAGAATTTTTATTTCTAGTTGTATCCATATCCATTCTTAATATCTTTGCATCTTTAAAGTATTTTCTTACTTCTTCTTCTACTCTTTGAGTACCAGCACCAAAATGCTTAACATATTTGCTCTTACATTTAGGGCATATGTTTGGTTGTTTTTCTCCAAATCCGCAATAATGGCATACTAAATATCCATTCTTATGAAAAGTCATAGAAATATCACATTTAGGACATTTAAATACATACCCACAACTTCTACAAGATACAAAAGTAGAAAATCCTCTTCTATTTAAAAATAAAATAATTTGCTCTTTTCTACTTAAAGCTTCCTTTATCTCTAAAAAAAGCTTATTGCTAAACATAGAAACATTACCATTATTGAGTTCCTCTCTCATATCTATGATATCTATTTTAGGCATAGGTTTATTATCAACACGTTTATTTAATTCTACCAACTCTATTTCTCCAGAAATAGCTCTATAATATGTTTCTATTGATGGTGTGGCAGAACCTAAAATAACTTTACAGCCTTTAAGCTTACTTATAAATTCAGCAACTTCTCTCGTAACATACTTTGGATTTTGTTCTGATTTATATGTATTTTCATGCTCTTCATCTATAATGATTATACCCAAGTTTTTTAATGGTAAAAACAAAGCACTTCTAGCACCTATTACAACTTTAGCTTTTCCCTCTTTAACTCTATGCCACTCATCATATCTTTCGCCATCAGAAAGTTTACTATGAAAGACAGCAACTTCTCTTCCAAATCTCCCCTTAAAACGTTCAATCATTTGTGGTGTTAAAGAAATTTCAGGAACTAAGATTATAGCTGATTTTCCATTTTTAATTACATCTTTTACAAGATTCATATATATCTCTGTCTTACCTGATCCTGTTACACCTTTAAGTAACACTACATGTTTCATAGAGTCTTGAATTATATTAATTGCATTACTTTGCTCTTCAGTTAATTCTTTTTCTTTATAATCAACATATTCTCTAAAGTTATATCTGTATACAATCTCTTCATCTACTTTTAAATAACCTTCTTTAATAAGTTTATTTAGCTTATATAAAGATAATCCATACTCTTTAGTTAACTCTGCTTTATTATACTTACCATTATTATCTTTTATAAAATTATAAACATCACTATATTTATTTAAAACGTCATTTGGTATCTCCATTTCTCCAATGGCAATTACAAGTTTATGTTTATTACTAACTCCTTTTAGTAAACCTTGAGGTATAAGAAGTCTAATTCCATCTATATATTTGCACAAATAATTTTCTTTTAAAAATTCTATAACTTTTATATCATCTTCATTTAATAAAGGTTCTTTTTGAGCTATAGATTTTATCTTTTTTATTCTTATTCCAACTATTTCATCACTTTTTATAGATAGTATAAACCCATCGTTAATAGAATTTTTCACACCAAAAGGTACTTTTACCCATTGTCCTACCCTTACATCATTTTGTAACTCTAATGGGACTTCATAAGTAAAAGGTTTATCTATATCTAACGCATCACTATTAATAACAATTTCTGCATATACTTTCAAATTCATCACCCTTTTATTAGGTACTATTATAAACTATATAAAAGAAAGCGCATTTTAGCGCTTTCTTAATATAGTTTCAAAGATTTCTGATGCAACTTTTCTCTTACTCATCTTATCTAGATGTTTTTCTTCTCCATCCTTACTAAGTATAATAACTTTATTATCATCACTAGCAAATCCTGTATCACTACTTGTAATATCATTTGCTACAATGAAATCCAAGTTTTTATTAATAAGCTTTTTCTTTGCATTTTCAACAACATTATTGCTTTCTGCTGCAAATCCTACTAGTATTTGGTGTTCTTTTTTCTCACCTAATATTTTTAATATATCATTATCTCTTACAAAGGTTAAAACTAAATCATTATCGCCTTTTTTTATTTTCTCTTTACTATACTCTTTTATTTTATAATCTGCCACTGCTGCTGATTTAATTACTATATCACTATTATTGTAATTATCTAAAATTGCATTTTTCATCTCTTCATTTGTAGTAACATTAATTATTTTTACTCCTTGTGGAGGAATTAAATTTGTAGGTCCAGAAACTAATATAACATTAGCTCCTCTCGCTTTAGCTTCTTCTGCTATAAAATATCCCATTTTTCCTGTAGACCTATTTGTTATAAATCTTACTGGATCTATATTAGATTGAGTAGGTCCAGCACTTATTAAAACATTTTTTCCAAGTAAATCTTTTGGGGTATCAAGCTTTTCAAGCGCATTTACTACACTATCTATAATAGTATTTACATCTGCTAATTTCCCTTTACCATCATCTCCGCATGCAAGAACTCCTGATGCAGGTTCTATAAACTCATATCCAAGTTTCTTTAATTTATTTATATTTTCTTGCACTATTGGATTTTCATACATCTTAGTATTCATAGCTGGAGCAAAAATAACCTTTGCTCTAGTTGCCATAATAGTTGTAGATAGCATATCATCTGCTATTCCATTAGCAACCTTCCCAATAATATTAGCAGTTGCAGGTGCTACTAAAAACACATCTGCTCTTTTTGCTAAAGAAATATGCTGAATCTCATAAGCCTTAGGTTCTGCAAACATATCAGTTACCACCATATTTTGGCTAAGAGATTGAAATGGTAATGGCGTAACAAATTTTGTTGCTGATTCTGTCATAATTACTCTAACATCAATATCTTTTTTTCTTAGAGCACTTACAACATCCAGTGCTTTATACGCAGCAATTCCACCACTTACTCCTATGCATACACACTTTTTATTGTCCATATTACTTTAAACCTTCTTTTACTAAAGTAGGTTCATAACCTACTTCTCCTTCATTAACTTCGTTAATAGCTATAGTAAGTGGCTTCTTAGATTTTGTTGCAACTAATGGTTCACTTCCATTAATAAGTTGTCTTGCCCTTTTTGAAGTTAATATTACTAATGAATATCTATCATCTACCTTTTTTAATAAATCAATAATTGATGGATTAATCATAGAGTTGTTCATGAATTAAGCCCTCCTTAGAATCTAATATTGTATTTTCTTTTATTCTATCAACTCTGCATTTTTCAGCTGCTATAATCGCTTCTACTTTTGATACAGCTACTTCTAGCTTATCATTAACTACAGCATAATTATATTTTGAAACATAATTTATTTCCTTATATGCATTTTTAAATCTAGTCATTAAGGATTCTTCTGTTTCGCTTCCTCTTTTTATTATTCTTTCTTTTAATTCTTCCATTGATGGAGGAAGTATGAAAATAAATACACCTTCCTTAAAGTTTTCTTTAACTTGTAAAGCTCCTTGTATATCTATTTCTAAAATAACATCTTTTCCTTCATCTAACATCTTTTCTACATTCACCTTTGGTGTACCATAGAAATTCCCATGAACATTTGCATATTCTAAGAAGCCATTGTTATTAACTTTTTCCTCAAAAGCTTCCTTAGTTAAAAAATAATAATTTACACCTTCAACTTCTCCTTCTCTAGGAGCTCTAGTAGTAGCAGAAACTGATATAAAAATATTATCATGCTTTTCTAATAAAGCTTTACAAATAGTTCCTTTTCCTGCACCTGACGGACCTGAAATAACTATTAATATCCCTCTATTACCTTGCATTATTCATCAACCTCATCCACTGCTTCGTCTTTTACTACTAATCTATGTGCAACTGTTTCAGGTTGAACTGCTGATAGAATAACGTGATCACTGTCAGTAATTATTACAGCCCTAGTTCTTCTACCATAGGTTGCATCTATAAGCATCCCTCTATCTCTAGCTTCTTGAATTATTCTCTTTATCGGTGCTGATTCTGGACTTACTATAGCAACAAGTCTATTAGCTGATACTATATTTCCAAATCCAATGTTAATTAATTTTATTCCCATTACTTGCCTCCTAATTATTCTATATTTTGCACTTGTTCTCTTATTTTTTCTATTAGATTTTTTATGTTAATGACATAATTAGTCATATCCATATCACTTGATTTAGAAGCTATGGTATTTGCTTCTCTATTCATTTCTTGAATTATGAAGTCAAGTTTTCTTCCTATTTGACCACCTTCATTAAAAGTAATTCTCATTTGGTTTAAATGACTTCTTAATCTGATAATTTCTTCATCTACAGATGCCTTATCTGAAATAATTGCTACTTCTTGTGCAATTCTGCCTTCATCTATTTCAACATTTTCTAATAATTCTTTTAATCTAGACTCAAGTTTCTTCTTATATGTATTTGGGATTACATCTGCAATTAACTCTATATTTTTAACTGTATTTTCTATTTCATTTAACTTATATAGTATATCCTCTTTAAGTTTTTCTCCTTCTATTC
Source organism: Bacillota bacterium (assembly GCA_023427705.1). Classification (GTDB taxonomy): domain Bacteria; phylum Bacillota; class Clostridia; order Clostridiales; family Clostridiaceae; genus Clostridium. The sequence continues at coordinate 5,932 of JAEZAL010000164.1, forward strand.
CTCTCATGTTATCCATCATTTCTAAAGAAGCTACTATAAGAGGTCTAATTAACATCCAGATTTCTTCAATTGAATCTTCCTCTTCTACAATTTCAATAACATCTGGGAATCTTGCTATTTGAGTAGCTGTAACATCATTCTTAACTCCAATTTTTTCTTCAATTTCTTTTAAACAGTTATAATAACTTTCAGCTAAGTTTAAATTTAATTTGGCTACTCCTTCTTTATTAGAATAATTCTTTTGATTAATAAAAACATCTACTTTTCCTCTAGAAAGCTTTGAATTAACTAATTTTCTTATTTCCTCTTCTAATGAAATAATACTTTTAGGCAATCTAACATTAACATCTAAATACCTACTATTAACACTTTTCATTTCAACAGAAAACAAATGTTTACTTCCCTCTTCATTACTAGCTCTGCCAAAGCTAGTCATACTTTTAACCATATTCTCCTCCAAGGTTTCCTTAATTTTATATACTATTTTCTTGAATACATTTAATATAATTTATTTATAATATCTATGTCAACATTTTGTTAACAAAATGTTAACAATTAGCAAATAAAAAAAGCTATACTCACTTTTTTAAGCAGAATATAGCTTTTTATAATTATTAAATATAAATAACTTTTAAACTTATATAAACATTAACTTAAAAATAAATACAATTGCTAAAATAATCATTACTAAAGATACTTTAGTTTTCTTTTCTTTATCTTTAGCAAAAAGATTGTAAATAATGTTTATAGTTACATATGATAGTATTCCTATAGTTAATCCATCACCAATACTATATGTTAAAGCCATAGTTGCAATAGTTAAGAATGCTGGCACCCCTTCTGTAATATTATCAAATTCAATATTCTTTACAGCTCCAAGCATTAAGTATCCAACATATATTAAAGCTGGTGCAGTTGCACATGATGGAATTGCTACGAATAGAGGTGAGAAAAACATAGCTATTAAGAATAATATACCTGTAGTAATTGCAGTATATCCTGTTCTTCCTCCAGCTGCTACTCCTGTAGAGCTCTCTACATAAGTAGTAACAGTAGATACTCCTAATAATGATCCTAGTGTAGTTCCTATAGCATCTACTAACAACGCTCTTCCAACATTAGGAACATTTCCATTTTCATCAAGCATATTAGCTCTTGATGCAACACCTACTAAAGTTCCAACAGTATCAAAGAAATCAACAAATAAGAAAGTACATACAACTACAATTAATTTACCCGCAGTTTCAGGATTAAAGAAATGTGTTAAATCTAATTTACCAGCTATAGGT
>JAEZAL010000238.1 GCA_023427705.1 Bacillota bacterium
AAGTATAATACTGCAAATAACTATTATATTAAAGTCCTTAACTCAAATGATAATATTTATATAAATAGCTATATAACACTTTTATTAGTTAAATCCTATTATTATATGAAAAAATATAATAAGGCTATTTTAATAGGTGAAAGCTTTTCTATTAAATATAACTTTATAAGAGAACTCTACCTATTTTTAAGTGAATGCTATAAAAAAATTGAGGAATTTGACATTTCTAAGGAATGTTTTAAAACTTATTTAAGTACTCCTCCCAGTGAATACTCTTACTATTTTAATTTAATTCATAATATTTCTAAAGATATTATCCCTGAATTTTTCGGATTCTCCAAATTAAATTTTTCTATAATCGAGTAGGAGGAAAATAATTATTTTATTTTCCGTCCTCTCACACCACCGTGCGTACCGGTCTGGTACACGGCGGTTCTTTAAGTTTGATGAATTTTAATATATTGATGTGTTAGACTTTTTAAGCCTAAGTCAGTAAAGAATTGATTTGTAAGTGTAGTATTTAATATTGCACTATTAGCTATTCGCCAATATCCCTTGCGGGTATTGGCAAATTTTAAAGACAAATAGTGATTTAATCCTAACTTCCTAAGGTTTTTATATCTTGTTTTAACCTTTTTCCATTGTTTCCATATACACATTCTTAGTCTTTGTCTTATCCATTTATCCATTTGCTGAGCAATGCCTTTGCATTTGGCTATTCCATAATAATTAATCCATCCAATATTAATTTGATTCAATTTAATTATTCTTTGTTCCAAAGTCATCGGCTTAGACCTAGATAGTACCTCTCTAATTTTATCCTTATATCGTTTTAGTGATTGTTTTGATATAGTAGAGCAAGCTTTTCCAAAAGATAGTATTATCGTAAATCCTAGAAACTTTCGTTTCCACGGTCTCTCTACTGCACTTTTACTTTTATTTACTTTTAATTTCAGCTTACCTTCTATGAAATTTGTTATATTGTCCATAACCCTTTCTCCAGCTCTCTTACTCTTAACATAAATATTGCAATCGTCAGCGTAGCGACAGAATTTATGACCTCTTTTCTCTAGTTCCTTATCTAATTCATCTAGCATTATATTAGATAAAAGTGGACTTAATGGACCACCTTGCGGAGTTCCTTCATCACTTGTAACTACTATTCCGTTAATCATTATTCCTGATTGAAGGTATTTTCTTATTAACCTTAGCACTCTCTTGTCTTTTATATCTCTTGATAGTTTATACATAAGTATATCGTGGTTAACTTTATCAAAGAATTTCTCTAAGTCTATATCTACAACCCATCTATAACCATCATTAATATAAGTTTCTGCTTTCTGTATAGCATCTTTCGCTCCTCTTCGAGGACGGAAGCCGAAACTATTTACTGAAAATTTCTTGTCATAAATATAATTTAATTCTTGAGCAATTGCTTGTTGAATAAACCTATCCAAGGCTGTTGGTATTCCTAATAATCTAGTTCCACCATTAGGCTTTGGTATTTCAACTCTCCTAACCGGCATTGGTCTGTACTCATTATTTAGAATGCTTTCTTTTATTTGTATCCAATTATCTTTAAGAAATTGTCTAAGTTCATAGACTGTCATTCCATCAATTCCATGGCTACCTTTATTAGAAATAACTCTTTTCATTGCTGTAAGCAAATTATCTCTTGATAGTATTCTCTCTAATGAGCCATATTCAAATTCATTGGTTTCTCCTTTTGAAGTTGCCGAGAATTCTCTATGCACTCTTTGCTTATTTTCGAGTTCCACTCTATCTTGGGCACTAGAGCCTAAGTATTTAGTTTTCTGCAATCCTTGATTATTCTGCGAAACTTTCAAATTTTAAAACCTCCTTAAAGTTCAGTCCTTCATCCGCTATCGCGATTAGCGGAGTTACTATGACTTCTGCTGCCTTCTGATAGTTCAGTTATATATCACTATATAGGTTATTGCTTTAGAAATTCATCTTTACTAGCAATGTATCTATCAGACCTCCCCAGGTAAGAACAACAACCTTCATCTCATATATCTGCCACATTTACTCCTAAAGTTTCGGGTAGTGTTGGACTTTGTTTTGTAGTGCAAACTCGTCCGACCTTAGTAAGCCTTATATGTAGTTCGTATTCCTCAGACCGAGATTTTGCCTCCGACTTCCTTCAGATTCCACCTCACGATGGACACCCTTGTCATTGGCTAGTGGTTCCCACTACCAAGCCCACAGCGGACTTTCACCGTCAAGTTGTTACCCATGCTGGGCACACACTAAATAAAACAAGGAAGAGTTTGTCCTCTTCCTTGTTTTTAATATATTAGAAATTTGAAAACCTTTATATTAATATTAATCTAAACTTAATATCAATAATGTTAAGTTATTACTCTTGTCTTTTGTCTAAAATTTGCTCTAAAACATTTAATCTTGTTTTACCAAGTATTTGTTTAGGCTTCTTAGCTATTTCATTGTCTTTGTAAAACTTATTCTTATTTGCTTGTACAACCATATAGATTTTCTCTTCAAGTGCTTCATCTTCAATGTTGCCTTCAAAGTAGTCGTCTATGTAGTTTCGCAATGCATAGCTTAGTTCTTCTTGATTTTTGTAATATAATCTAATTCCACCCTTATTCACTATATAATCCTCCCTATAAAATCTACTTTTTAAATATATTTTATACCAAAAATATCTTATATACAACCTGTATTAATATTCTTAATATTTATTTAATTAATAAGTGCATATATTTTCCACATTTTCTCTCTAATTATCTTAAATTTAAAAAAAATTTCGAATCATTTGAAAAAAACCATTGACAAATTATTAATTAATAATTATTATTAATACATAGATAATATTAATTTCGAGGAGGAAAAATTATATGTCATTAATAGGAAAGAAACTAGAAGATTTTAAAGTGCAAGCTTACCACAATGGAAAGTTTGTAGAAGTTACAAATGAGGATGTATTAGGAAAATGGGGAATATTCTTCTTCTATCCAGCAGATTTTACATTTGTTTGTCCAACTGAATTAGGAGATTTAGCTGATCATTATGATAGCTTTAAGGAAATAGGAGCTGAAATTTATTCAGTATCTGAAGATTCACATTTCGTTCATAAAGCATGGGCTGATACAACTGAAACAATTGGAAAGATTACTTATCCAATGTTAGCAGACCCAACTGGTAAATTAGCAAGATTCTTTGAAGTTCTTATCGAAGAAGAAGGTATGGCTTTAAGAGGTACATTTATTGTTGATCCAGACGGAGTTATCCAAGCTTACGAAGTTCACCAAAACGGAATTGGTAGAAATGCAGAAGAATTATTAAGAAAAGTTCAAGCTGCTCAATTCGTAAGAGAACATGGCGATGAAGTTTGTCCTGCTAACTGGACTCCAGGAGCTGATACATTAGTACCAAGCTTAGATTTAGTTGGAAAACTTTAATATATAGATATAACATAGAGGAGATTCTTCTCCTCCAAGGATAAAAATTTAGCGAGGAAACTCGCTATTTTTTTAACAGACTAATTAATAATAATTATTAGTTAATAATACATTGAGTATTTTTTAGGGAGGCATTATATGAATAATAATATTTATGACTTAATCATAATAGGTGGTGGTCCAGCTGGTTTATCTGCTGGATTATACGCAGGTAGAGCAAAACTTAGAACTTTAATTCTTGAAAAAGAACATACAGGTGGTCAAATTACTACTACTGCTGAAGTAGTAAATTATCCAGGAATAGTAAAAACAAGCGGTGCAGATTTAACTTCTCAAATGCGAATTCAAGCTGAAAATTTCGGTGTTAAATTCAAAACTGCTGATGTTACTGATGTAGATTTTAATGGTGAAATTAAAACTATTAAAACAAATGTTGGTGATATTGAAGGAAGAGCTGTTATTATAGCTACAGGAGCTTCCCCAAGAAAATTAGGTTTCCCAGGAGAAATTGAATATGGTGGTAGAGGTGTTGCATACTGCTCTACTTGTGATGGAGAATTCTTTAAAGGTTTAGAAGTTTTAGTAATTGGTGCTGGATTCGCAGCTGCTGAAGAAGCTATATACTTAACTAGATTTGCTAAGAAAGTAATAATAATTGCTAGAGAGCCTGAATTCACTTGTGCTAAATCAATTGGTGATAAAGTTAAGGCTAATAAGAATATAGAAATAAGGTTTAATACAGAAGTTGTTGAAGCTGTCGGTGATGATTTATTAAGATCAGTAAAATTAATTAATAATGTAACTAATGAAACTTCAGAATACTATCCTCCAAAGGAAGATGGAACTTTTGGTATATTTGTATTCGTAGGATATAAACCACAAACAGATGTATTTAAAGGCAAAGTAGAGATGGATAGATGGGGTTATATATTAACTAACGAAAATATGGAAACTAATATTAAAGGTGTTTATGCCGCTGGTGATTTAAGACCTAAGATGTTAAGACAAGTTGTTACTGCAGTTGCTGATGGTGCTATTGCTGCAACTGATGCTGAAAGATATGTAGCTTCAGAAAAAGAAAGACTTGGAATAGTGGATGACTATGTAGTTGAAGAAAAAGTTGAAGAAAAGAAAGAAGCACCAATTGCTGCTAATGTAAAACCTGGTAAGAGCGCATTATTAAATGATGCTTTAAGAGGTCAAATTCAAGGAGTTTTAGCTAGATTTGAAAATAAAATATCTTTAGTTTCTATTGTAGATGAAAATAATGCTAAATCTATAGAGTTAAGAGATTTAGTTTTAGATATAGCTGATAGGTGATAAAGTTGAAGCACTTATCTACAAAAAAGGTGAAAATCCAGAAATGGAAGATAAGGTTCATACAGATAAATTCCCTATAGTTGCTATCTTAAATAAAGATAGTGAATATACTGGTGTTAAATTCCATGGAGTTCCTGGTGGACATGAATTAAATTCATTCCTTATAGCTATGTACAATATAGCAGGTCCTGGTCAAGAAATTAATGCTAATGTATTAAATGACATTAAGTCTATAGATAAGAAACTTAACATAAAAGTTGGTGTATCACTTTCTTGCCACGTATGTCCTGATGTAGTTATGGCTGCACAAAGAATAGCAATAGAAAACCCTAATATAGAAACTGAAATGTTAGACTTATCCCACTTCCCAGAATTAAAAAATAAGCATAAGATAATGAGCGTGCCAGCTATAATAGTAAATGACGAAAAAGTTTACTTTGGTGGTAAGAAGCTAGAAGAAATAGTTAATTTATTAAAATAAAACTTATTGTTAAGTTAATATTTTTATAAATTCCTAAAGAGTAAAAAAGTGTTTTCTTTTTATATAAAGAAAACACTTTTTTAATTTTACCTCTAATAATATTTCTATTCCTTTTTTATTAATAGGTACTAAATTATCTATTTCATCTCCATACTAAAATACTACTTTGTGCTTATTATTCTACAGATAAATAAAATTTCCAATTCCCTTTAATCTCTATAGGTGCATCTGCTTTTTTATGTCCATAAAAAGAGTTAATTATTAAAGTATATTTATCACTTGATATTGAATTATTCTTATTTATAACAATATTCCCAGTAAAACTTCTTTTACTTTGATCTTCATTATTCACTTCTACTAAATTCTTATCTTCATCACTAATTTTAAAATTAATTTTATTACCTAAACCATCAATAATTTTAAAATCACCTAAAGTCAAAGCTTCTATAACATTATATGGTGGTTTACTAATATCTTTAAAAGTTACATAAGTTGATTTAAAGTTAATTTGATATCAATATCTTCATCACAATATTCCACAGTTTCTTTATACTCTGGTATTAATTGAACTATATTTTTTTCTTTTTCTTATATAATCAATAGAACAATTAATAGTAATCTTTGTTAAACAAGTTTTTAAGTACTCACTATTCTTTAGTGACTTAAAATTTTTAAATGAACGATATGCAGTTTCTTGAATTATATCTAATGCATCTTCTTCATTTTTTACATATAGATAAGCAATTTTATACAATTCCTCTTCATATGTCTGAAAAATTTTTAAAAAAGCTTTATCGTCACCCTTTCGTGCCATTTTCACTAATAGCTCCATTTTAATCACCTCTTT
>JAEZAL010000243.1 GCA_023427705.1 Bacillota bacterium
TCAATGATATAATCTAGTATGTTAAAAACGAACTCGAACGCAGATTTCCCCAAAACTGCAAAGAGACCCTAATAAAATTATTAAGGGGGTGAATTTAGAATGGCAAACATTAAATCAGCGAAAAAGAGAATTAAAGTTACTGAAGCAAAAACTGCTCAAAACAGAATGATCAAATCAGCTTTAAAAACTGCTGTAAAGAAATTTGAAGTAGCTGTTGCTGCAAACAACGTAGAAGAAGCTAAAGTTCTTTTCCCTAAGGCTGTTAAAGCTTTAGACATGGCTGCTCAAAAAGGAGTATGTCACAAGAACATGGTAGCTAGAAAGAAATCAAGATTAGCTGCAAAGTTAAACGCTATGGCGTAATCAAATAAGAAGCCGATCCATTGGATCGGCTATTATTTTATTATGTAGACTAACTTTACTTAGTCATAAATATATTAAATATCATTAGTTCCATTTCCATATTCTTATCTATACCAGAAGTTTTAATTTTATTCTCTGTTTCTAAACAGATTTCCATTATTTTTTGGAGCTGTTTAATAGAAAATTTACTAGATTGATTCATTAATTTCTCACAAACAAAAGCTGGTAATTTAAATTTACTAGAAATATCATTTACTTTTGCTCCATTTTGGACTAGAATTTTAACTTCATAAAGTCTTTTAAAATTATTTTCTATATTAGATATAATAAGCATATGTTGATCGCTTTTAGTTAATAAATCATAAAGCAAGTCTAATGTCTTTTCTACTTTCTTTTGAGATATAAAATCTATTAAGTCAAATATATCATCTTCACTAGAATTAGCAATTAACTTATCTATATCTCCTTTATTTATTACTCTACTTCCTGTGTATGAAATAATCTTTTCAGCTTCTCTTCTAATTATATCAAAGTTATTTTGTACTTTTTCGGCAAAATATTTTAATTCAACTTTTCCGATTTCTTTTCCTTTTTCTTTAAATACTTCTTCTACTTTTTTATAATATCTATCCTTTTTTAGCTTATCGAAATATACTACCTTTGAAACCTTTTCTAAAGCTTTTACTTTATTACTTTTCTTTGGAGTATCTCTTTTGTCATTAAATAAATAATACATTACAAGAACTGTATATGGAGGCATATCCTTCAAATACTTAAGCATATCATTATAAACCTTTGTGCCTACTGCATCAGTTTTATCTTTTAAAAATCCAGCCCTATAAACAACAACAACTTTTTTATCCCCCATGAAAGGCATAGTTTCACAAGCATTCATTATTTCATCAAAGGTGGTAGTTAAACCATCTAATCTTATATAATTTAAGTCAAGTAGTGACTTATCAATAGTAGTATTAACAATTAAATTTATTCCTTCTTTAATTAACTCTTCATCTAATCCACAATAGATATAAGAATTGTCAATTTTCCCTTTTTTAACTTCACCTTCTAGTACATCAAAATCTATCAAAGCAATCTACCTTTCTTAATTAATTACTAAAACTTTATCTTTCAAAAAAACTATTTTAATATAGCTACTCTGTTTACAGTCTATTATATCATAAATTTTATCAATTTTCTCACTAGAAAGCTTTATCATATACCTATCACCATAATTTGTAATTAAGAGATTTTTGTTACTTTTCTCTATATAAATATTATTATTAATTTTTATACCTTTAAAACTTTTATACTCTTTATTGGATAGCAGAATAGTCTTATATTTACTTATATCTACCTTATCCTTCATAATAAATAAACTTCTTTCTCCCCTATAACTTATTGATAAAACACCTTCTTTATAATATTCAATTTTAGGATAAGGACTATAAATAATAACAAGTAAATAAAATAATATTGATACAGGAAAATAAATAATATTTTTATATCCTTTTTTATAGAAATAAATAGTGATGATAACTATTATATAACTCACTGCTATTATTTCATTTAAATATAACACACTTGGTAAAACACTAAGAAGCTTTTCTGAAATTACATCTATGGCTAGAGTTGTATAATAGCCAATAAAAGCAATATAATTAAAGATAATTTTAAATTTTATTACCAACGCTAAAATATTTCCTAAAATCACTACTAAATTTATTAATGGCATTAATATTAAATTCCCAGCTAAAAAAGCTAGAGAAAATTCTCTAAAATACAATATTAAAAATGGAAAAGTAAATACTTGAGATGATAAACTAATAGCTGTCCCTTCTCTTAATAACTTTGGTAACTTGAAGAGAGATTTATTAATTTTTTTATTATATAAGATTATTCCAAGAGTTGATAAAAAACTTAGCTGAAATCCAACTTCAAAAACACTATATGGTTTGTAAATAATTAAAATAATTCCTGCTAAAGATAGTCCAGCCAATGGGTTATAGTTCCTTCTAAAAGGTATTGCTAAACTTAAGCATAAAAGCATAATATAAGCTCTTACAGTTGATATGGCAGCTCCAGTAAAAATTACATATATTATAGATACAATAGGAGCTAATTTATCTCCTAATATTTTTTTCAATAGAGAATATACTAAAACCATATGTAGTCCTGAAACAGATATTGCATGCAATACACCTAGGTTTTTCATAGTACTTTCATCTTCTCTATCTAAAAATTCAGTATATCCAAAAGATATAGATGTAATTAAAGCAGCTCTCCTACTCCCTAATTTTTCTCTTAGCTCATTAAATATATTTTCTCTAATTCTATAAATTTTCACATTTAAATCTAAACTTAATTTATTATATTCATCTATTTTTACTTCTCCCAATATTCCTTTTTCAATATTAGTATCCTTATTAAATTTTATTTTTGCTA